>CAYNHB010000005.1:21333-37384 GCA_964397155.1 uncultured Candidatus Saccharibacteria bacterium | reverse complement strand
ATAAATATGCTGGTTTGACCTAAAAACACAAAGCCGTGGCCTCTTTGAAGTCCCGTGCATCTTCATTCTTATTCTTTTATGTCTTCGTTGTCTTTTTGTTTGCTTAACTAACATGGTTATAGATTTTAAATTTATTTAGCCGCCACTACTTTTTTACCTTCCTTTCTTCTCACTTTTTCTCCCTGGTATCTAATGCCCTTTCCTTTATAGGGCTCTACCTTTTTCTGTGCTCTTATTAAAGCTGCTGCATGCCCGACTTTTTCTTTGTTTATGCCAGAAACAGTAACTACGTTTTTTTCAACAGAAAAATCTACTCCATCTATTTTATTGACTCTTACAGGGTTTGAAAAACCAAGATTTAAAACCAGATCTCCGCTTTCAATGTTTGCCTTAAATCCCACTCCTTCTATTTCCAGCTTTTTTTCATACCCCTTGCTTACACCTTCAACCATATTGGATATAAGCGCCCTATATAGACCCCAAATACCCCTGCTCTTTTTTAACAAAACGGATTTTGGGGAAACCAAAACCTTACCATCTTTCACTTCAATTTTTATTTCAGGATGATTCATCTGGTTCAACTCCCCTTTTGGACCTGAAACCTTAATCTCTTTATTAGAGACCTCTATTTTTACCCCTTCTGGAATTTCAATTGGTTTTTTGCCTATTCTTGACATAATTTTAACTTTAAATTTAGTTACCAAATTTCTAATAACACTTCTCCTCCTAATTTTTGTTTTTTTGCTTCCTTTCCTGTCATTAATCCTTTTGATGTTGAAATTATTGATGAGCCATAGCCCCCGCGAATTTTTTTGATTTCAGAAACTTGCTGATAAATTCTTTGCCCGGGCTTTGAAACTCTCTTTGTTCCTGACACAGCAGGTAATCCATCGTTATATTTTAAAGAAATTTTTATCATGTTTTGCTTTCCTTTAGAGGTCTTTTTTACCTCATTCAAAAATCCTTGTTTTGAAAGGATAACCGCTATCTCGTTTTTTATTTTTGAAAAAGGAACCAAAACATCTGTTTTTCCAACAGCTTGAGCACTCTTTATTTGGTTTAACATGTCTGTAATTGGATCTGTCATAATTGTATTTTTTACCAACTTGATTTTTTAATTCCGGGTATTTCTCCTTTGTTTGCCAGCTCTCTAAAACAAATACGGCATAATCCGAATTTTCTCATATAACCGTGCCTTCTCCCGCATTTAAAACAACGCCTGACCTTTCTGCTGGAAAACTTTGGTTTTTGCCTGACTTTTGCTTCTTGTGATACTTTAGCCATTTTATTTTTTATCTTTTAATGGAAAACCAAACAAACGAAATAGCTCTGATCCTTCTTCTTTGCTTTTTGCGTTTGTGGTTACGGTTACTTGCATTCCAAAAATAGTTTTCTCTTTTTCTGTAAAAATTTCAGGGAACATAACGTGCTCTCTAAATCCTATAGACATGCTTCCTTTTTTATCAATTGAGTCCGGATTAATTCCTTTGAAATCGCGTGACCTTGGCAAAGAAAGATAAATAAACCTTTCTAAAAAATCCCACATTCTGTCTTTTCTCAAAGTTACAACCGCAGCAATTTCTAGCCCTTCCCTTAATTTGAATCCTGCAATTGATTTTTTTGACTTTACTAAATTAGGTTTTTGCCCGGCAATCAGAGCAATATCTTGCAATATCAAATTTTGTATCTTTGTTCTCTCTGAACCAGTTTTGCCAACCACAATTTTTCCAAAAGAAGTGTTTAATACAACTTTTTTTATACGCGGAACAGCCATGCGGTTTTTATACCCGAATTTTTGCATCATAGCCGGAATCACCTCTTTTTCATATTTTATCTTTAATTTATCCATTTGATTATATTTCGTTGTTACATTTTTTACAAATTCTTGCCTTTTTTTCTCCGGTAGTCTTGTAACCTACTCTTGCCGCCTTTCCGCACTTAGGACAAACTATTTTTACATTTGAAGCTGGCATTGGGAATGAAAGTTCCACAACCTGACCCTTTTCTCCTTCTTTCTTGGGCCTTACGTGTTTTTTTCTTAAATTCGCTCCTTCAACCAAAACCTTAAACTCTTTTGGAAAAGCCTTCATTATCTTACCAGTCTTGCCTTTGTCCTTTCCTGAAATTATTAAAACATTGTCGCCTTTTTTTATTTTCATGTTTGTGGTTATCTATAATAATTCTGAAGCCATTGCTGCAATCTTATCGTAACCTTTTTCTCTTAACTCTCGGGCTGCAGGCCCTAAAATCCTGCTTCCTTTCGGCAATTTGCCATCACCCAAAATCACAGCTGCATTGTCATCAAATCTTATATAAGATCCATCAGCTCTCCTAAATTCCTTTCTTTGCCTTATAATAACCGCTTTTACCTTTTCGTGTTTTTTTACGAGCTTACGAGGTTCTGCCTTTTTCACAGCAGCCACAACAATTTCTCCCAATTGAGCGTATCTTTTCCTTGTTCCGCCCGGCACATTAATAACCTGGATAATTTTTGCTCCAGTGTTATCTGCTACTTTTAACATTGATCTTGGCTGAATCATGGTAGTTTACTAAATTTTTCTTAAAACCCGCCACCTTTTATCTTTTGATAATGGCTTTGTCTCTTCTATCACAACCTTGTCTCCCATATGATATTCTTGGGTTGGGTCATCTGCTTTATATTTTTTATGAACCTTAAATCTTCTTTTATATTTTGGGTGTTTCTTTATTCTTTCAACCGATACCACAACTGTTTTTTGCATTTTATCTGACACCACAATGCCTTGTAATTTCTTTTTTGCCATGTTGAAAATTATTTATCAGAATTTTGCTCTGATAAAACTGTTAATATTCTTGCTACGTCTTTTTTTATATTGCTGGCTTCTTTAACGTTCTTTAATTTATTAGAAGAAAACTTAAACCTAATATCGCTTAGTTTTTTTCTTAAATCCTGGACATTTTTTTGCAATTCTTTCCTGTCTTTTTTTCTTAATTCTGCGGCTTTCATTGTAATTAATCTTTTTTTATAAATTTTGTTTTAATCGGCAATTTGCTTCCCGCCCCTTCTAAGGCCTCTTTGGAAACATCTTCTTTTAATCCATCTAATTCAAAAATTATTCTTCCTGGTTTAACGGGATAAACATAGTGGTCCACGCCTCCCTTTCCTCCGCCCATGGCTACTTCAGCGCCTTTAAACGTTACTGGCTTGTCAGGGAAAATTCTTATCCAAAGCTTACCTCCTTTTTTTAGATATCTTATTATATACCTCCTGGCTGACTCAAGCTGGCGAGCAGTAATCCATTTTGGTTCTAACGCTTTCAACCCAAAGCTGCCAAAATTTATCTCAGTTGCTTTTGTCTCAACGGAATCGCGGAATCTCCTTTTTCCTTTGTGCCACTTCCTGTGTTTTACCTTTTTTGGCATTAATATTGACATGTTTTCTTTTTGTTAATCAAATTTTTCTCCTTTGTATATCCAGACCTTTATACCTATTTTTCCATAAGTGCATTTTGCCTCGTCTTGAGCATAATCAATATCAGCTCTTATTGTATTTCTTGGCATTCTTCCTTCAGCCAGCCATTCTCTCCTAGCAATTTCAATTCCATTTAATCTTCCGGCAACCTCCATTCTCGCGCCCTTTACCTCTTTATTTGTAATAATCCTGTCCAAAGATTTTTTCAGCACCTGCCTAAATGGCATTCTTTTTTCTATTTGCTGAGCTATCATTTGAGCCACCAAAGAAGCTGATACCCATGGATTTTTAATTTCTTTTACTTCTATTTTTATCTCTTTTTCTATTTTCTTAGAATCAAATTTTTCAGCAGACGCCTTGTCCCCCCTTCTTTTCTTTTGAATTTTCTTTTCTATTTCTAATTTTAAAGCATCAATTCCGCCTCCACCTCTGCCTATGATTAGACCTGGCCTGGCGGTTTCAATTATAATATTTAGTTTGTTTTCAGAATGCTCTATTTGAATGTTTGCCACAGATGCCTCTGCTAATTTTTTTCTTAAAAAATCTTTAATCAGAAAATCTTCCTCCAAATATTGAGACATCTTTTTACCATAAAAACCTCTGATATTCCAATCTTCTGTTCCCTTTATGCGAAACGATTTTGGGTGGACTTTGTGTGACATTATTTTTTCTTTTTAGCTTGTTTTTTTGGTTTCTTTTTTAACTGCTTTGTTTCTGATAACACTAAAACAATGTGTGATGACCTCTTCAATATCTGATATGCTCTACCCCTAGACATAGGATGCCATCTTTTTAATTTTGGGCCTTCGTCAACTGTAATTTTTGAGATGAATAAGTTTGATTCCTCTAATTTATGATTATTTTTTGCTGAAGATACGGCAGAGTTTAAAAGCTTTAACACAGGACCTGCTGATTTATTAACAGTATGCGAAAGTATAGCCGCAGCTTCTTCTGCCTTTTTCCCCCTGACCAAATCAACAACTTGCCTTACCTTTCTTGGAGCTGCTCTGAAATTTCTTAATTTTACTGTTATTTGCATATTAAAAAACTATTATTTACTTTTTTCAGCTGCAACCTTTTCTGCTTCTTTCTGTTCTTCGGCCTGTTCTAACCCTTTTTGTATTTTGCCTCCATGTCTTAAAAACTTTGTTGTAGGAGCAAATTCGCCCAACTTATGCCCGACCATATCCTCTGAAACATAAACAGGGACAAATTCTTTTCCATTATGAACTCCAAAAGTATGCCCCACCATTTCAGGAGAAATTGTTGAATGCCTTGCCCAGGTTTTGACAATTTTCTTTTCGTCTTTCTTCAAATTCAAAACCTTGTGCAACAAGCGTTCATCAACATATGGACCCTTTTTTAAACTTCTGCTCATTTTTTTATTTTTTTATTTCTTCCTTCTTTGTATAATCATTTTATTTGACCGATTTTTTCTCTTTCTTGTTTTCACTCCTAAAGCAATTTTTCCCCATGGAGTTTTTGGATGCTTAAGCCCTATTGGCTGGCGCCCCTCTCCTCCTCCATGCGGATGGTCAACAGGATTCATGGCAGATCCCCTAACATGAGGCCTTCTGCCTTTTAATCTTGATTTTCCTGCTTTTCCAACTGTATAAAATCTATTTTCTGGATTTGAAACCATTCCAATTGTAGCAAAACACTCAGAGCTAAATTTCCTTATTTCGGTTGAAGGCATTTTTAAGTTAGTGTACTTTCCATCTTGAGCCAACACCTCAGCTGAGCTTCCAGCTGATCTTACCATTTTTCCTCCCATGCCCGGATTCATTTCAATATTATAAACATTTGTTCCGACCGGTATGTTTTTTAACAATGTTCTGTTTCCTGGTTTCAATAGAATATGTTCATTTTTAGAAAAATTAACCACATCTCCTACTTTCAAATTTTGGGGAGCTATAATGTATTGCCTTTCTTTAATATTGTCATACTCAATCAAAGCTATAAAAGCTGTTCTATTTGGGTCATACTCCAGAGAAATAACCTTGGCTGGCATGTCTATTTTTGTCTGGGAAAATTCAATAATCCTGTAAAGTTTTTTAACTCCCCCTCCCTTATGCCTTACCGTAATCCTGCCAGAACTTCCCCTGCCAACATTTCTTTTGACGTACTTTAAAAGCGATTTTTGCGGCTTTTCTTTTGAAAGCTGAGAAAAGTCAATTCCGGTCATTCCTCTTCTTCCCGGTGTTGTTGGTTTATATATTTTCATGTTATAAAATTTCTATTTTTTGCCCTTCTTTTATTTTAACAATTGCTTTTTTGTATCCCTTTTTAAATCCCTGTGTTTTTCCAAGCCGCCTTTTCTTTGCAGGAATATTTACTAAGTTAACAGACAAAACATCCACCCCGTAAATACCTTCAACAGCGTTTTTTATCTCTTTTTTGTTATATCCTTCTAAAACTTTAAATACATACTGATTTTTTTCCGCTAAATAAGTTGATTTTTCTGATATATGGGGCTCTTTAACTATTTGGTAAGAAAATATTTTTGTCTTTTTTGGCTTGGGTTTTACTAGGCCCGCCTCTTCTGATTTTTTATCAACTAAAGATTTTACAGGCTTTTTTGCCTCTTCTCTGCCTTTTTTTGATCTCTCTGCCTGTTTTTTTCTTTTTAAAAAATCAAAAAGTGCCATACTTTTTATTTTGCAAATGTTTCTTTAATTGTTTTGATGCTGTCTTTTAAAATTAACAGATACTTTAAATTCAACAAATTCAATACGTTCAGGTTTCTTGCATCTTCAATAAAAGTTTTTTTGATATTTCTTGATGCTAAAAAGATTTTTTTATCGTACTTAGGCAACGCAATCAATGTTTTTTGGTTTTTGCAAGGCATTTTTGAAAGAATTTTTGCCACTTCTTTTGTCTTCCCTTTTTCTATATCAATTTTATCTAAAACAATCAATTGCTTGTTTTTTACCTTTTCAGATAGAACCATAAGCAATGCTTTTTTTCTCATTTTTTTAGGAATATCTTTGCTGTAATTTTTATCATTCCTTGGGCCAAAAGTTACTCCCCCGCCCTTCCAAATTGGAGAACGGTTTGACCCGTGCCGTGCCCTGCCTGTTCCTTTTTGCTTCCATGGCTTTCTTCCTCCGCCTCTTACCTCTGCCCTGGTTTTTACGTGGGCTAAGGGCTGGCGCTTGTTTGCCATTTGAGATACTGCAACTTGGTGCACTAAATCAGCATTGAATTTCACTTCAAAAATTTCCTTAGGCAAATTGACTTCTCCTTCCTTCTTTCCGTCTTGATTGTAGGTGTCTATCTTCATGTTTAATAATTAAAAATTTCTACTAATCCTCCGTTCCTGCCAGGTATTGCTCCTTTCACTGCAATTAAATTATTCTCTTTATCAATTTTTATTATTTCTAAATTTTTAACTGAAACTTTTTCATAACCCATTCTGCCGGGCATTTTTCTTCCTTTTATAACGTGCTGGGGAAATCTTCCCCCAGTTGAACCAATTGTCCTGTGTTCGTGCTTTACTCCGTGAGTAGCATCTCTTCCAGAAAAGCCATGCCTCTTCACTCCGCCCTGAAATCCTTTTCCCTTTGACAATCCCGAAACTTTTACTAATTCCCCTTCTGCAAATTCTCCGACATTAATTTCCTCGCCCACATTTCGGTTTTCTGGTTTCTGATTTCTAATTTCGCGAATATGCTTATATTCTTTGCCTTTCATGGACTTGCCGATTTTTGCCTTTTTTTCAATTTTGTCAAAACCAAACTGCAAGGCCTCATACCCATCTTTTTCTTTACTCTTTTTTTGCAAAATATAACAAGGCCCGGCTGAAATTAAAGTAACCGGAACGACATTGCCTTCCTTATCAAACGTCTGCGACATTCCAATTTTTTTTCCAATTAAAAATTTCATTTTATTGGTGAGCGATACTAATGAAAAATCGGGCTATTGCCCGATGTTTTCGGCAATGTTGTTATTCCTGTGATATTTTCTTAAAAAATATACATGGACAAGTTAACAATCGCTCTATTACTTATTACTATGATATTATATTTTTATGTTGATGTCAACCCCCAAAAACAATGGATTAATCCCAATCTGTCATTTCTCCTCTCATAAATTTTCCGCCTGGTCCAGCGGGTTCGTCTTCATAACCATGAATTTCTTGGTATTTTTCTTCGTCAAGAGGATTTAACTCGATAATATACTCCTTGAGGGCTTTTTCTAACATTGCATTGAGAACAATAGGAGAAAAACCATATCGCTCCCCATTGCGTTCTGCTTCTTTGCGATTTTCTCTACACCATGCTTTGAGTTGATCTCCAAAGTCTTCAGTTATTCTTTTTGCAACTTCTTGAGCCCTATAGTCTCTAAACCATAATTTCTCATTTGATAACGCGCGCTCTAAATGCCATAAATCTGCTTTTTTATAGGTTTTAAACACTTCTCGAGTTTTAACACCTTCGATTGCTTGCAGAAGTGCTTCTATTTTATTCTTTATCTCTTCTGAAACTTTATCTGAAAAATTACTAAAATCCTTTTTTGCTTTTTCCTTTAATTCATCCGTTATTAATTGAGATATTGCCCACTCATATAAAGCCTCTCGTAAAGCCTCTCGCGATTTAGGAGATTCTTTCGATTCTTCATTTGAGGGCCTTTCCTTTTCTAATTCCTTTTCTTTTTGTGTTGGTCCTGATGTAAGTTCCTGATCCTCCTGCACTTTTTCGTCTTTTGGCTGCTGTCCACCTAATAAATCACCGAAGCCACGAACTTCTTCAAACTTAGCCATAATTTTAATTTTATATTTTTATGTTGATGTCAACCCCAGAAGGAAGATTGAGGTCTCTTAATGCCTCTATGATGTCTTGATTGGGGTTTAAAATATCTATCATTCTTTTATGAACCCTCATTTCAAACTGCTCTCTTGCATTTTTGTGAACAAAACTTGATCTGTTAACAGTATATTTGAAAATCTCTGTTGGCAGAGGCACGGGTCCCAAAACATCAGCTCCATAACGGTTTGCAATATCAATTATCTGCCTTGCAGAATTGTCAATAATTTTGTGGTCATAAGCGCGCAATTTTATGCGGAGCTTCAAACCAACAACAGCCTCTACAGCTGGTTTTTCTGGCTTTTTAACTGCCTTCTTTTTGGTTGATATTTTTTTAGCAGGCATTACTTTATAATTTTGGTCACAACTCCAGCTCCCACTGTTCTTCCCCCTTCTCTAATAGCAAAATTTCCTTTTTCTTCTAAAGCAACTGGAACAATCAATTTAACTTTTAGGTTTGCTGTATCTCCGGGCATCACCATTTCTGTTCCTTCTGGCAAAGTTACATCACCTGTAATATCAGATGTTCTGATATATAGCTGAGGTTTGTAGCCGGTAAAAAACGGGGTGTGCCTTCCGCCTTCTTCTTTTGCCAAAACATAAACTTCTCCTTCAAATTCAGTGTGGGGAGTAATAGAGCCAGGCTTGCAAATCACCTGCCCCCTTTCAACATCATCCTTTTTAAGGCCTCTTAACAAAAGGCCAACGTTGTCTCCTGCTCTTCCTTCGTCTAATGATTTTTGGAACATTTCAACAGAAACAACAACTGTTTTTTGGGTTGGCCTTATTCCAATAATTTCAACTTCTTCATTTGCCTTTATAATTCCTCTTTCAATTCTTCCGGTACAAACAGTTCCCCTTCCTTCAATTGAAAAAACATCTTCAATAGCCATAGCAAATGGCTTGTCTAACTCTCTTGTCGGCTCTGGAATGTAGTTATCAACTGCATCCAACAATTCAACTATCGGTTTTGCGGCCTCGTCATCAACTGATGTTGCATCCAATGCTTTTAATGCAGAACCTCTTATAATAGGAATTTCATCTCCCGGATACTTGTTCTTTTTTAAAAGCTCTCTTACTTCTGATTCAACCAAATCCAAAATTTCAGGATCATCTACCATGTCGCATTTATTCATAAACACAACCAAAGATGGCAATCCAACCTGTCTTGCTAAAAGAATGTGCTCTTTTGTTTGGGGCATAGGTCCGTCTGGAGCAGAAACTAAAAGAATTCCACCGTCCATCTGGGCAGCTCCAGTAATCATGTTTTTGATATAGTCAGCGTGCCCTGGGCAGTCAATCAAAGCATAGTGCCTTTTTTCTGTTTCATATTCCAAGTGAGTAATAGAAATAGTTACCCCTCTTGCTTTTTCTTCAGGAGAAGCGTCAATCTGGCTGACATCTTTTTCAGAACATTTAAAACCGCGCAATTTAGAAATTTTCATAATTGCGGCTGATAGTGTGGTTTTTCCATGGTCAACATGTCCAATGGTACCAACGTTTACGTGAGGTTTAGACCTCTCAAATTTTTCTGCTGCCATTTTTTTATTTTTTAATTATAATATTTTTTATCTTATTATATTATTTTATAAAAGTCAATATCCATATTATCAAAGATAATAAATTTTTGCAATAGCAACTAATTACAGTTGACTAACCTAACGTTTTCTATTATATTATATTTGTGTCTCATTGACAAGTCAATCGGAAAACCCTCCTCTCAAACGAAGGAAAAGCGCCATGAAATGGATCAGCTGGTTTTTTGTGATTACTTGCACAATCGCCGCGGTATTAAACCTTTGGGTCTTTTTTTGGGAAAAGACAAGTTGCCCATGGTTAATCATCACAGCAGCAATAATCTGTATGGTCGGGGCAGGGATGAATCTGCTGCTTGTCTTACCATTGCCGAAGAAAAAGTAAGAGGGGCAAATCGAAACCAAAGTCGCCAGATTCTCTCAAGGGAGCTCCCGAAGGAATGAGATATTCTATTATTGATTCAATCTCTCTCCGCCTAGAAGGAGACGAAAACAGTCCGCCTTAAGGTGAGCTGTTCAGAGGACTTTGCACCTTACAGGCCCAGAGCAACCACAGCTCTGGCTTTTTTATTATTTTTTTACTCACCTAAACCCTAATATAAATCCAACATAAACCCATAATATAAAATAGTGACTTTTTTGCCACGTGGCAAAAAACGTAATAATATTTTGCGCTAATGCAAGATTAACACAGAGAACCACAGCAGGAAAAGTTGACATAATCCTCCCTCTTTGCTATCATTCCTATATTCTTATTGTTGCTGTTTGACAATTTTCTAAACAACTCAACCAGTTGAGTTGTTCCTCAATACCTATTTCCAGGAGAAACGCCATGAAAAAATGGGAAATTCTTGTAATTGATCTTACCGGCGATACAGAGGCCGAAATGCGCGCTCTCGGCAAGATCGCAGACAATTGGGAACTCGTATCCGTCGTTTCACTCCCCCTTTGCCGAAGGGCTTATCTCAAACGCCCGATTCCTGAACAGCAGACACCCGAAGCAAAACACTCTCTTGCTGACGCAGGCGATGGGAGCGACCTTATTCCGCTTCGCGGGACAATAGAATAAAAAACAAATGATCCCCAGCCAACTCACCCGCCTCATTTCCACCTAAACACCTCAAACCTATCTGAGCCGTTCAGCCAAAACCAAAAGCGCCCGACCTTTTAGGACCGAGCGCTGTTTTTTTTACTTAATTTTATTTCCGCTTTCCTTCAACTATTTCCTGGGCAATGTTTTGGGGCACTTGTTCATATTTATCAAATTCCATTGTTGAACTTGCCCTGCCTTCTGTTAAAGACCTTAAGGCAGTAACATATCCAAACATTTCAGACAAAGGGACTAAAGCATCAATCACCTTCATATCAATCCTTTCTGATGTCTCTGCAATTTTACCCCTTCTTGAACTTAGGTCAGAAATAACCTGCCCAAAAAAATCAGGCGGAGTAACAACTTCTGTTTTCATAACGGGCTCCAAAATTACTGTTTTTGCTTTTTTAGCTGCATCTTGAAAAGCCATTGAACCAGCAATCTTAAAGGCAAATTCTGAAGAGTCAACATCATGGAAACTTCCATCATATAAAGCAACCTCAACATCAACCATAGGATATCCAGCTAGGACACCCTTGTCCATTGCCTCCTTAATTCCTTTTTGAACAGCTGGAATAAACTCTTTTGGAATTGTTCCACCTTTAATTTCATCAACAAACTCAAATCCAGCGCCTCTTTCTTTTGGTTTAACTCTTAATAGGACATGTCCGTACTGTCCCCTGCCTCCTGACTGCCTTACATATTTTGATTCGGCCTCTGCTTCCTGCAAAATAGTTTCTTTGTAGGCGACCTGCGGTTTTCCATAATTTGCGTCAACTTTAAATTCTCTTCTTAGACGATCAGCAATAATGTCTAAATGCAATTCTCCCATTCCAGAAATAATTGTTTCTCCGGTTTCTAAATCCTCTTTAATCCTAAAAGTTGGGTCTTCGTCAGCTAATTTTTTAATGGATAAAATAAGTTTTTCCTGATCAGCTTTTGTTTTTGGCTCAACTCTAATAGAAATAACCGGCTCTGGAAATACGATTTTTTCTAAAATTACAGGGTGGTCTTTGTCGCACAATGTGTGGCCCGTGCTGGTATTTTTTAAGCCAACTGTTGCTCCAATGGCTCCGGCATACAATTCATCCATTTCCACGCGCTCGTCAGAGTGCATTCTTAAAATTCTGGCAATTCTCTCCTGTTCCCCTGTATTTGCATTTAATACGTAAGTGCCCTTTTTAAGCACGCCAGAATAAACCCTGAAAAAGGTCAAAGTTCCAACAAAAGGATCTGTTGCCACTTTAAAAACCAATGCAGCAAATGGTTCTTCGTCAGAAGGTTTTTTTTCTATAACAACTCCTGTTTTAGGATCAGTGCCTTTTTGGGGAGGAACCTCCAAAGGAGAGGGCAAATAATCAACAACAGCGTCCAATACCGGCTGTACTCCCTTGTTTTTTAGGGCGGACCCGCAAAAAACAGGAATTAATTTATAATCTAAAACCGCTTTCCTTAAGGTTTTTTTGAGCTCTTGTGCAGAAATTTCTTTTCCTTCTCCGCCCGAGGCGGATCCGCCTTGGGCGGATAAAAACTTCTCCAGCAACGCATCATCCTCGGCACAAATCTTCTCGAGCATTCTTTCTCGCCATTCTTCAGCTTCTTTTTTCATATTTTCTGGAATATCTTTTTTAACAACTTCAACTCCCTTTTCTCCTTCAAAATAAAGGGCTTTCATTTTTACCAAATCAACGATCCCTTCCAGTTTTTCTTCCAATCCAATAGGAATTTGCACAGCCACTGCGTTTTTGGTTAATTTATTTACAATTGAATTAAATGACTTTTCAAAAGAAGCCCCCATTCTGTCTAATTTATTAACAAAGCAAAATCTTGGCACGGCGTATTTGTCTGCCTGCCTCCACACTGTTTCTGACTGAGGCTCAACTCCTGCCACTCCGTCAAAAACAACCACTGCCCCGTCTAAAACCCTTAAAGACCTCTGCACTTCTGCTGTAAAATCAATGTGGCCAGGGGTGTCAATTAAGTTTATTTGGTGGTCTTGCCAGTACATTGTTGTAGCAGCTGAAGTAATTGTGATTCCTCTTTCTCTTTCTTGTTCCATCCAGTCCATTATTGCTTCTCCTTCATGAACCTCTCCTATTTTGTGGGAAATTCCGGTATAAAACAAAAGCCGTTCTGAAAACGTTGTTTTTCCAGCATCAATGTGAGCAATAATTCCAATGTTTCTTAATTTATCTAATGCGTGAGTCCTTGGCATATAACTTTTGTAATATTTTCTTATCTTCTGGTGCCGAAATGCGCGAATGCCTTATTGGCTTCTGCCATTCTGTGGGTATCTTGTTTCTTTTTAATAGCCAAACCCTGGTTGTTCATGCAATCAATAAGCTCCTGGGCTAATTTTTCAGCCATCGGCTTTCCCTTTTTTCCTCTTGCTCCTTGTAAAATCCATCTTACAGCCAAAGCAAATCTTCTCTCTCCCCTTACTTCCATTGGAACCTGATAAGTGGCTCCCCCAATTCTTTTCGGCTTTACTTCCAAAATTGGCGAAGCATTTTCAATTGCCTGTTTAAAAACCTCTAACGGTTCTTTTTTTGTCTGTTCTTTTATTAAATCAAAGGCCTTATACACAACTTTTTGCGCAATGCTTTTTTTACCGCTTACCATGACTTTGTTTATAAATCTGGAAACCTGTTCGTCGTTATATAATCGGTCAAGGTTTATTTTGTGTTTTTTATACGCTCTTCTCATGTTTTATGATTTTGCTTTTTTAGTTCCGTATTTTGACCTGGTGCGTTTTCTGTTTTCAACCCCCTGGGTGTCCAAAACGCCCCTTACAATATGATACCTTACTCCTGGCAAATCCTTAACTCTTCCGCCTCTCAACAAAACAACTGAGTGCTCTTGCAAATTGTGGCCCTCTCCAGGAATGTAGGCAGTAACTTCCATTCCGTTTGACAGCTTAACCCTTGCCACTTTTCTTAAAGCTGAGTTTGGCTTTGTTGGGGTTTGTGTAAAAACCTTAACGCAAACTCCTCTTTTAAATGGTGACGGATAATAAGACGGCCTGTTTTTCAATACATTAAAACCGCGCTGAAGAGCAACAGCTTTTTTAGGTTTTTTTGGAGTTTTTCTGGGTTTTTTTAATAATTGATGAATTGTTGGCATATTATAAAAGTTATACTATCAAAAAATCGCTTCACAGTCAATAGTATGTTCCGGTTATTGCATAAAAAATAAGATTGATGAGCATATACAATATGTTTAGAGCTCCCGAAAAAAGAAGAAATATAAGAATAAAAAGCCCGTACTGCTGTAGAAACATCTTCACCTTTTCAGATCCCGCGGGCAAAAACCTAAAAAGAATCCACGAGCCGTCTAGAGGAGGAATGGGGATTAGGTTAAACAACCCAAGTAAAATATTCAAAAATACGATAACAGCAAATAAGTCTATTAGCGGAGCTAAGCTTCCGCCTACGGCGGAAAAAAATCTTATGAATAGCCCAAAAATTAAAGCCACCGCAAAGTTTGACAAAGGACCTGCAATTGAAACTTTTAGCGTGCCCCACTTTTGGTCTTTGAAATTATAGGGGTTTATGGGCACTGGCTTTGCCCAACCAAAAATAAATGGCTGACCTCCAGGCAAAAAAGAAAATAGTAAAAACAAAACAGGCAATATCACAGACCCAAATGGATCTAAATGCTTTAATGGGTTTAACGTAAGCCGGCCTGCATACTTTGCTGTGGGGTCTCCCAAAGAATAAGCAACATAGCCATGGGCTAACTCATGCACAATAACAGAAAACAACAAAACAATTAAGAAAAAAATTGTAAGAGTAAAAGTTGAAAACATAATTGCTTCTATTATATATTAAAAATTAAGATATTGCAAAAAAAGAGAATTAATGTTAATATCATATTATTGTTTAACCAAAAAATATTATGGAAAAAGTTTGTTCAATCTGCCAAAAAAAATCATCTGTTGGGAATACCCTTGTTAAATTAAGAGGCAAATACAACCCAACATCTAAAAAAAGAAGAAAACCCAATTTACAGTGGACGCGTTTGCTACACGGAAAAAACGCAGGAAAAAGAGTGCTTGCCTGCGCAAAGTGCATAAAACGAATGACAAAAGAGTAATTTGCGGGGCGTAGTGTAACGGTAGCACGAGCCCATGGGGTGGGTTTAGTCCGAGTTCGAATCTCGGCGCCCCGAATTCTAAAATATACCCCCTCCTTGGCGGGGGTATATTTTTTTTGTGGAAAACTCCCCTATTTTATTGATTTTTGCAAAGTGGTAAAATAAAACAATGAAGTCGCAAACCAAAAAAATCGCGGGCGTTTTTATTTTATCAGCTGTTTTTGGGTTTGCGATTTTTTCTGTCGCAAAAGCTGATTCGCTGAATGGAACGATTGATACAACATATAAATATGCTTGGTCAAATAATGCAGGCTGGATAAATTTTGGGGCTACAAACGGAAATATTCAGATAAAAGATTCTGGGATAACAGGATACGCTTGGAATGAAACATATGGCTGGATAAATATGTCGCCTGCAAACAGCGGAGTTAAAATATCTGCAAGCGGAGTTCTCTCAGGATATGCTTGGGGGGAAGGCACAAGCTGGATAAATTTTACTGGGACTAGCATAAACTGTTCAGGCCATTTTGCAGGAATCGCAACCGGAGACACTGTTGGCACAATTACTTTTGGTTGCACAAATTGCAGTGTAATCACTGATTACAGGCCTATAACTTGCAGAGGAGGTCCGCCGCCTCCTCCAGTGCCTTACTGCGGAGATGCTTCCTGCAATGGCGAGGAAACATGTGAAACATGCCCTGGAGATTGCGGAGCATGCGCGCCTTTTTGCGGAGATGGATCTTGTAATGGAACAGAAACTTGCAGTACGTGCGAGGTTGATTGTGGCGAATGCGCTCCTGAATGCGGAGACGGAACTTGCGATATTGGCCAAGAAACCTGCGAGACCTGCCCTGAAGACTGCGGTGAGTGCCCATCATCATGCGGAGACGGAACTTGTAATCCAGATAAAGAAAATTGCAATACATGCCCGATAGATTGCGGTGAATGCCCGCCTATTTGCGGAGACGGAAAGTGCAATGGAAATGAAACCTGTAATACTTGTGAAGCTGACTGTGGAGTATGCCCGCCTATTTGCGGAGACGGAAAGTGCAATGGAAATGAAACCTGTAATACT
>CAYNHB010000005.1:13199-21233 GCA_964397155.1 uncultured Candidatus Saccharibacteria bacterium | reverse complement strand
TGTGAAGCTGACTGTGGAGTATGCATAATGCCTCCTCCGCCTTCTTGCGGAAACAGAATATGCGACCCAGGAGAAAAGTGCGACAACTGCCCCACTGATTGCGGCGCATGTCCAGGAGGCCCCCCGCCAACCACCTGCGGAAATAACACTTGCGACCCATCAGAGTCATGCAACACCTGCCCCACTGATTGCGGTGAGTGTAAACCGTTTTTCACAATGTCCTGCGGAGACGGTGAATGCGGAATATCAGAAAACTGCTATATCTGTCCTGAAGATTGCGGAAAATGCGAACCAATTCCAACTCCTATACCAGGCATTGTTCTCCCCCCTATAATTCCCGAAAAAATCCAAAAAGCAATTGAGACCCCCGTGGGCTCTGTTGCCACAAAAGCTATTACAACTACAGGAATTGTTACAACAGTAGCTGTGACAGCTCTTGCCTCCCCCTTCTCTCTTTTAGAAATATTTTTACTGCCTTTACGATTAATTGGATTGTTGATGATTGCCTTTGGATTTAAAAAAAGAAATCCTCCGTGGGGGATTGTTTACGATTCTGTGACAAAGCAACCTCTTGACCCAGCTTATGTAACCCTCATCAACCAAAGTGGAAAAGAAATTTCTTCTGCCATAACAGACCTTGACGGCCGTTACGGATTTTTGCCAGAACCCGGATTCTACAAAATGTCCGCTAAGAAAACAAACTATCTTTTTCCTTCACAAAAATTATCCGGCAAAACTGAAGATGAACTTTATAATAATTTATATTTTGGAGAAGAAATACAGGGAGACAAAAACCTGGCAATAACAAAAAATATCCCGTTAGATCCTTTGAAATTTGACTGGAACGAATTTATGAAAAAAGACAAACGACTGACAAATTTTTACTCAAAATGGGATAGGTTCTTCAGAAAAACTTCTGACTTCTTATATTATCTTGGCTTTTTTGTTGCTATATTTGCTTTTTTTGCAGCCCCCTACCCTTACAACCTGGCTATTGTGTGCCTTTATGTTTTTATTTTAGTATTAAGAATTTTGGGGGTAAAACCAAGGTCCTTTGGGGCTATTGCAAATAAATTCACTGGAAATCCTGTTGCTTTTGCGATTTTAAGAATTTTTACTTCTGACTCTGACAGAGAAATCAGCCATAAGGTTACAGACAAATATGGCAGATATTTTTGCTTAGTGCCAAAGGGAAAATATTATGTTAAAATAGAGAAAAAAAATAGCGACGGATCTTATTCTTTGATTTTTACTTCCGGTGTAATTAATGCCTTAAAAACAGGCATAATAAAAGAAAGATTCAAAATTGATGAACAACAAATTTCTAATCCTTATTAACGCAATCCTTTTTATTTTAATAATCCTAAATCCCTGGCTTCTTTTTGTTTTAGAGCCAGTGATTGTTTATCTGATTAATGTTTTAGTTTGCTTTATACTTTTAGCAAGCTTGATAAAATTGTCAGAGCAGGTTAAAAACAAAAAATCAAAAGAAGACATAATCTCTCTAACTGCCCACCAATTATCAGCGCCCCTTTCCAATATAAAGTGGTCTTTGGAAATGCTTTTTAATGAGGACTTTGGAAAAATTAATGAAGAGCAAAAAACAATCATTAAAAAAACTCAGGAAAAAAACGAAAAGTTAATCCACGCGGTTAACGATCTTTTAGGAGAATCAGAAAATAATGGAAAAAAATATTTATTAAACAAAAGCTGGCAAAAAATAGAAAATCTTGTTTTGGGTGTTTATGAGTCGTATAAAGATGATATGGAAAATAAAAAAATTAGCTTTAACCTTGTTATTATGCCCCCTGAAAAATTGCCTGAAATAAAAATAGACAGCCAAAAAATAAAACTGGTAATTCAAAACCTTTTTGACAATGCAATAAGGTACACCCATCCGGGAGGCAAAATAACGGTTTCTGTAAAAAATAAAGGAAAATTTATAGAATTTAAAATCCAAGATTCTGGAATAGGCATAGAAAAAAGCCAAATTAAAAAAGTATTTAACAAATTTTTCCGGGGCAGTAATGCTTCCCAGCATGATCCAATGGGGCACGGCTTGGGCCTGTTTTTTGCCAAAAACATTATTAAAGCCCATGGCGGAAAAATTTGGTTTAATTCAAAAGAGGGGCAAGGAAGCTCATTTTACTTTACTCTTCCTATTAATTAGTATAATATATAGATAGATAGGAATAAATTTACAATTAAAAATTTAGAATCATTATGGAGTCAATTTTAATTATTGAAGATGATGCTTTTTTAAGGGATTTGGTTTGTAAAAAGCTTTCAACCGAAGGATTCAAAACATTAGAAGCGGTTGACGGCCAATCAGGAATAAAATTGGCAAAAGAAGAAAAACCGTCTTTAATCCTGTTAGACCTTTTGCTTCCAGTCCCAGACGGCTTTGAAATTTTGTCACAGCTTAAAAGCGCTCCCGAAACTTCATCTATACCTGTAATTATTTTATCTAACTTAGGCCAAAAAGAAGACGTTGACAAGGGAATGGAATTAGGAGCTGTTGACTATTTGATCAAAGCGCAATTTACGCCAGAAGAAATTATAGTTAAAGTAAAAGAAGCGCTTGGAAAGAAAAACAATACTACTGAAAAAAAATAGCATTTAAAAAACCGCTCACACATCGTGTGAGCGGTTTTTTTGCCTTAGGGCGTTTCAATAGGTTCTTCCTCTAATGGTGCTTGAGGAGGATTTTCCTGCGATATGCCGGACAATGGGTCTTTTCCTGCGTTAAGATTATTAATTATTGTTTTAATTTCTTCGTTACTTGGATTCAAACTGGAAATTTTTTCAAACTTTTCTATTGCCTTGCCGTTTTGTCCAAGTTTATAATAAGTTAGCCCCAAGAAATACAGAGCATTAGCATAGTTTGGAGATAATGAAACTGCGGCTTCCAAATTTGACTTTGCGTTATTGTAGCCATTTTTCTGGTAGTAAACTAATCCTAGCTGGAAAAGAAGGCCCACATCATTTGGCGAATATTGCCTTGCCTCTTCTAACGCCTGAATCTCTTCTGCTATCTGGCCTTTTGCCTGGTAAATCATTGCTATTTGGAATCTGGCTGGAGCATAATCTGATTTTAATTCTATTGCCTTATCAAATTGCTCTTTTGCTTTTTCAAAATCCTCATTCTTTTTGGCGCTGTCAGAACTGTCTACTGTTGCTGCTTTTGTCATATAAACAATCCCTTTTTGAGTAAAATAATACGGATTATTCGGATCTAAATTAATTGCCCCATCATAAGAGCTTATCGCCCAATCTTCAGCCCCGCCAATGGTGCCAATTAAGTTTTGGTAAATTATCCCTCTAGCATTCCAGTTCTCTACATTCTTTGGGTTTACGTCAGTTGCCATTTTTGACGCGTTAATTGAGTTATTTACCAACAACTGGGATATACTGCTTCTATCTTCATCAGACAAGCTGGTATTAGAAACAACGTCTCCTAACCTTAAAAGGTAGGCCTGTGAAAGCTGGGTTAAATAAATATCTGATTTTGAATTTAATCTTACTGCGTTCTCAAGCCCCTGTATCCCTTTGTCTCTTTGACCTTCTGCAAAATAAGAAACTCCTTTTGCATAGTTAACCTCCCCTAAATATCTTTGCCCGTCTAAAACCAAAAGCCCCAATCCAAAAATAAAAAATAAAGTTGCCACAAATGTAACTCCCAATGTTAAAAGAGAAGAAGGATTAAGCGGAAACTCCTTTTTTTCTTCAACTGAAAGCCCCACAAAACAAGCTGCTAAAAAGAAGAACAGAAAATCTAAAGTAAGATTAGAGCCGTAAAAAAAGTAGGCTGCAATCTGGCTTAAAAAAGCAACTAACAGCCCTCCAGACAAAACCAATAAATATTTTTTTTGCTCCTCCGCTGCTAAACTCTTATTAAGCAAAAATTTTATTCCGTAAAAAACAACAAAGCCAATTAATGCCAAAAAAGAGGCAAGACCCAAAATGCCAGTTGTGGCTAAAACATTTAAAACTTTTGAACCAGCTGAATCAAATCTAAAATTCCACAAAAGCCCCTGGTTTAATTCAGCTGTCTTATATTTTGAAAAAACATAAGAAAAGTTTCCTGGGCCTGCTCCCAAAACAGGATTTTCTTTCATCATATTAGAAATAATCTCAAAGCTTGTTGACTGCTTTAAATACACTTCAACCGGCTTTTGAATGGTTGGAAGCTGAACCTGCAACAAAATAAAGAATAAAGCCAACACCAAAAAAAACATTGGAAGCCCAAGCCACCTTAAATCAAAAAGCTCTCTTTTAACTACGCCCAGCAAAACAAGCAAAGCGCAAGAAACCAGAGCAACCCACCAAACAATTGTGTAGTTTATTAAGACCAAAACAACAGCAGTAAGCCCTAGTCCTATGCCAAAAATTACTCTAAACCATTTTGAACTATATATTTCTAAAATTATAAGCAAAGGAAGTAAAATTGCAGCAAACAAGCCCAATCCCCCAACCATGCCAACAGTGTTAAAAGAAGCGGTTTTTGCAAAATCAAAAGGCATAAATACTCCTAAAAGCTGTAAAACTCCGACAAAAACAGCAATACATCCAGAAACAGCTAAAATGTTTATTAAATTAAAAATCTGTTTTTTTGAAAAAGCGTTGCTAACCAAAAAATAAAACAAAGCAAAGCATAATATTGTAAGCAAGCTCTCTGATGTTACGCTTGGCCAACCCCAAAAACTGCCATGTTTATCTACAGAAAACAGAGTTGAAGCCAAAAAAACCAAGAACAAAGCTAAAACAGCAAAATGCGTCTTATTCAAGTTTAAGCTTAATTTTCCAGAGACCAAGACCCTTGTAAGCCAGGCAAACAAAGCAATAAAAACAAATAAAACTAAAATTGCCTGTTTATTGAAATCAAGGACGTTTGAAGTCCACGGCAAAAATAAAATCGGCAGCAAAAAAACTAGCGCATATAAGCTGTATTTTAAAACAGTGTCGCAAAATTTGATTAAACTAAATGGCTCTTTTGGCATATTGACGAGTTAAGGGTTTAATAATAATTTTTATATTCTAATATTAACATATTGGTTTTATTTTTGCTATCTGTCTATGCGGCCTGATCCTTCAACTTTCAGCGTGCCAGACCCTTTTATTCTCAAACTTTCAGAACCGGTTATTGATGTAAAAGAAATTAAAGGAGTTTTTGTATATGTGTCTAAAGCAGAGCCAGCGTTTGATATGCGAAACTGGTAATAGTGCCCGTCAGCTGAAGATTCAAATTTTAAAGCATATTCATCTTCCACGAAATAAGCATTGGTCAAAGATATTTGCGTGGTATCAGAGCCAGTGTCTTTGCCCTGGCCTGCTGTAAATGTTCCTACTGCAGTCAGCTGGTTTGTTGTAGCGCCACCATCTGAAAATTCAGAAGAGTCAACAAGGCGCACGTTGTTTGTGCCAGTAGTAATTTGAGTCCAAGCGCCGCCGTCTTCTGAAAACTCAAGGCGTCTTGTAATGTTAACTGGAGCAGTGCCTGTGTTTGCCACCTCAAACCTTAGGCGAAAATTAGTATCAAGGGAAACATTGTAGTTTGTGTCTTCAGCCGCATATTGCGTTGCGGCATTCAGATCGGCATCATCTTGAAAAATTTGGAAATGTTTTTGGTCAAGCGATGAAGTTGTTGCTGTAATTTCTGGGGTAACAGAATAAGTGTCTAAAGTAAGGCCTGCGTCTGTAATGCGGAACTGGTAAGTGCTTCCTGCGGCTCCTGATTGGAATTTTAAAGCATATTCGTCTTCTACAAAATAAGCATTAGTCAATAGTATTTGTGTAGTATCAGACCCAGTGTCTTTTCCTTGTCCTGCCATGAATGTTCCAGTGGCTGTAAGGCGCGTTGTTGTGGCATCTGCGTCTGTAAATTCAGAAGAGTCAACCAAACGCACATTGTTTGAATCAGTAGTAATTTGGGTCCAAGCTCCCCCGTCTTCTGAAAATTCAAGGCGCCTTGTTAAATATCCTGCTGAAGTTCCTGTGTTGGCTATTTCAATCCTCAAACGAAAATTAGTGTTTATTGCAATATTATAATTTGTGTCTTCTGCTGCGTATTGGGTGGCAGAATTTAAAGCAGCATCATCTTGAAATATTTGGAAATGTTTTTGGTCAAATGATTCGCTTAAAGCAATTGTTGGGGTTTTTGTATAAGTGCCCAAAGGCGTGCCGGCATTTGTAATGCGGAATTTGTAAACGCTCCCAGAAGCCCCGGATTCAAACCTTATAGAATACTCATCTTCAACATAATAAGCGCTTCCAAGGGATATTTGCGTGGTATCAGAACCCGTGTCTTTGCCCTGGCCTGCTGTAAATGTGCCTGTGGCAGTGAGCCGGGTGGTTGTGGCATCGCCGTCTGTAAAATTGGAGGAAGCAAAAATTCTTGCATTTCCTGAACTTACTAACATTTGAGTCCATACTCCGCCGTCTTCTTGGTATTCCAAACGGCGGGTAATATCCCCTGCGCCAGCTCCTGTGTTGGCAACCTCAAACCTAATGCGGAAAATTGTTTCAGCTGACACGTTATAATCAGTATCTTCTGCTGCGTAGGCAGTGGCAGCGTTTAGAGCATCGTCATCTTGAAAAATTTGGAAATGTTTTTGGTCAAAAGAAGAAGAAAGAGTAATAGACGGAGTTTCAGAATAAGAATCCAAAGCAACGCCGGCATTTGTTATTCTAAATTCATAAGTTCCTAAAGCCGCATCTGCCTGAAATTTTAAAGCATATTCATCTTCTGTATAATAAGTGCTCCCTAAAGAAATTTCTGTAGTATCAGAGCCAGTGTCTTTCCCCTGGCCTGCTGTAAATGTGCCCGTGGCAGTGAGGCGGGTGGTAGTTGCATCACCGTCTGAAAATTGAGAAGAATCAATGATCCTTGCATCTCCCGAAGTTGTTGTAACTTGCGTCCATGACCCAGAATCATACCTATACTCAAGCCGCCTTGTGATATTTCCAGCTCCATTTCCTGTGTTAGCTATTTCAAATCTTACTCTAAAATTAGTATCAACCGCTACATTATAATTAGTATCTTCTGCCACATATTGGGTGGCAGCATTCAGTCCGGCATCATCTTGAAAAATTTGGAAATGCGCTTGATCAAACAAAGGTGCAAACAAAAGCACATAAAGAGAACCTGTTTCACGCCCGCTGTAATCAGTATTAGGAGCTCCCATCACCAAATCACCATATGAATCACCATCTACATCTTTGGCCAAAAATACTCCTAAGCCGTCTCCAGCAGCTGCCCCATCATACCTTACATTATAATTCGAAGAACTTGATAGGTTCTTGCTACCAGAATGCCCTGAAACCGTAGTAGAAAAAATAACATAAACAGAGCCAGAATTATTACGGTTATTGTAATCTGCATTATTGGTAGATATTAACAAGTCACCCTTTGAGTCACCATTAACATCGCCCACGCCTATTTCTAAAAAAGATTTCACAACAGGGCCATCATACCTTACGTCATAATTTGAAGAACTCGAAAGATCAACTGACCCAGATTGCCCTGAAACCGTAGTAGAAAAAATAACATAAATAGAACCGGAATCTTCCTTGCTGTTATAATCGGCTTTTTCCGCATTAATTATTAAATCTGTATATGAATCACCATTAACATCAGCAATATAGGGTGTGTTATACCATAATAAATAATTATCTTCAGTAGCACCATCATACCTTATATTATAGTTATCAGAATCTGACATATCTATATTGCCTGATTGGGTTGCAACTTTAGTGGAGAAGATAACATAAATAGAACCAGAGTTAGAACGGCTATTATAATCTGTGTATGGAGAGCTTATAATCAAATCTCCGTACGAATCTCCATTCACATCACCATTACAAAAATCATTCTCACCGCTCATTCCTCCTCCTAAATAATCATCTGCATTAGCACCATCATACCTTATGCTGTAATTATCAGAGTCTGTTATGTCTAGGTCGCCTGATTGGGTTGCAACTTTAGTGGAGAAGATAACATAAATAGAACCAGAGTTAGAACGGCTATTATAATCT
>CAYNHB010000005.1:0-13099 GCA_964397155.1 uncultured Candidatus Saccharibacteria bacterium | reverse complement strand
TTATAGTTATCAGAATCTGACATATCTATATTGCCTGATTGGGTTGCAACTTTAGTGGAGAAGATAACATAAACATAACAATCAACATAAACATTGTGAGCAAGAAGTATCAAGTCCTCATAAGAGTCTCCGTTTACGTCATCAACATTCACCCATTTACCAAGCCCATCGCTGGCAGAAGCACCATCGTATCTTATGCTGTAGTTATCAGAATCTGACATATCTATATTGCCTGATTGGGTTGCAACTTTAGTGGAGAAGATAACATATACGGAACCGGAACTACTGTTAGCATTAGTTGCAGTTAATATTATATCTTCTGACGAATCTCCATTTACGTCATCAACAATTGCAGCACCCAATCGATCACCTTCAGCAGCGCCGTCGTATCTTATATTATAGTTTGATGAGTTCCCCAAATTTATATTGCCTGATTGGGTTGCAACTTTAGTGGAGAAGATAACATAAATAGATTGGGAGTTTGTACGGCCGTTATAGTCAGCAAGAACAGTAACTAATAAATCTTCGTGCGAATCTCCATTTACGTCTCCAGAAATGATACCAACACCCAAAGAATCATAATTTAAAACGCCGTCGTAGCGGATGTTGTAGTTTGCAGAGCTAGATAAATCATAATTTGGGTCTATTACATAAGAAGAGTTGGCTTTCACGGTAACAGTGAGAGACAAAACAAGCAAGCTCAACGGCTCAGCCCCTTTTTGGTTGAGCCATCCAGAATTTTCAGGCAACAAAATAACAGAAACCTCTGGGTTTAGCTCTTGTGGAATGTCAGACCAGTCATAAATTGCAATTGTTGGTTTGTTAACATTTGACTCGTTGTCAATATCTTCTTCGCCAAAATTAAAACTTATTGAAGTCCCGCGCGTTATTTCCCCCGCAACAAAAGTTGGCAATTCCCTATCTTCAGGTAAACCAAGCTGTTCTGGAGTTATGTCATAATCAGCAGGATTTATTGTGTTTTCTGCCCTATAGCCCAAAAATGCCTGAGGAGTTTGTGTTATTTGATATTCATTGCCATCCCAGTTTATTTTATCTGCCCGTATTACGTGCTTTACTTTTAAATTAAAAGTTATATCTTTTTTATTATTATTTTCTATTTTAATTGCCTGCTTAATTGGTTTAGAGCCAGTGGCTAAAGAAATGCCATCTGACCTTTTGTATTGCGTGCTAATTTTTATGCCAGAAAGATTATATTTTGTTTCCAGCTCTTGATTATTTTCTCCTGAAATTTCAATTGTTTTTTTAATTTCAAATGAATCAGTTTGTTCTGCTTTAACAAATTCAAACTTTGAAACAGCCGCTATAGATTGCTTTAACAAAGAAACAATGCTGTCTAATAAAGAAGCTGTGCTTATTTTTTTATTGTTTCTGGCAAAAACCGGCTGGTCTGAAGAAATATCTAAAGCCACGGTTTTAAAGCCCTTATTGCCTTTAAAATAATTATCTAAAAATTCTGTTTCTGGAATATCTAAAATTTCTTTTTCATTTACAAAATTAGCTGAAACCACAGAAGTTTTTGCCCCTTGTAAAAATAATTTTTCCCAAGAAATAACTGACTCTTCAGTAAAAACAAAAGAAGCAAAATCAAGGGCAAAAAGAATAGCCATTAAAATACCTAATCCTGCAAAAATATTTTTCTTTGAAAGTTTTGAAAAATCTAGCATTAAAATTTATTTTGTTAATTGGATTCCGCTTGAAAAATTAACTCCGCTGTCAATTTTTACTCCTGCTGGCACTATAATTGCTACTGCATTGCTGGCATTTAAAAGAATATCATCATCATTTATCTCTACCCAGGCAATCATATAATATCCTCCGCTGTCCCCCACACTATGCCCTGATTTTGGCATACGAAAAGTGTCAGCTGTATTTGCGCTCATTTGGGTTTCACTACCCCAGCTCGCGCCTCCATCAGCGCTTTTTTTATAATAAATATTTACAATGTCTATGTTTGTTGGTCCATCTGAATGAATATACGAAACATAAATGTCATTTGTATTCTGATCAATAAAAACTTCGGCATGGGCAGCATACCTCAAATCAGTTAACACATTTGTTTTAGCTGTAATACTCCCTGTTCCCCCAATATCCCACACCATTAAATCAGGAGCTGCATCTCCATAATAATCATTACGCGCAGCTAAAATAAGGTGATTATCGCTTGCCCGCACAGCTCCTGAAAATTCATTAGCTCCAAACTCGCCTCCAGTATAATCTTCCATGCCTGTTGAAATGGTGGTTTCGCTCCAGGAATCACCAGAATTGTCATAAACTTTTAAACTAATTGTGTCAGCTGATCCGTCCCAATACACCATCCAGATATCTTGGTTGTCTGATTCATTGCCAGGAAACAGCATAGAATAATCAAGGTTAGAATTTTCAAAATCCTCTGTCCGGCTGGTCCAATTGTCCCCACCATCAGTTGATCGGTGAAAACCTTGGCTGTTGTCCTGAGAATAGCTCATAACCCAGTGGATATAAAGGTTCCCTCCCCGCGCTTTTGTAATAGAAATTTGTGGCACGCTGTCTCCATAATATGAAGTTGCAACCAAAGTTTCAGTTCCAAGTGAATCATTGCTAACATCCAAACTTCTATATCCTATATTTTTGTCGTCATCGTCTAGCCATGCAACATGCAATTTTGTGCCAGTATCTCCAGGAGTGTGCTTGTCATACCAAACAGACAATGATTCAGGAGTGTCGCTTGAAATAGTCACAGGTTCAGACCAAGTAGCTCCGCTGTCAGTTGTTTTTCTATAAACAATAGAATTGTCAGCATCAAGATAAATAATGTATGCTATTTTGGTGCTCTTCCAATACGGTCCCCACATGCCGCGCATGGTTGGAGAATATCCGCTCTCTAAATCATTAAAAGTTGTATCATCAAGAACAACGTCTGAGGGATCAACAATGTAATCAAAATCTATATCGCCGTCAACTATCTTAAGGTCAAATGTATCTGTGGGTTCTTTTAGGTCAGTTAAATATATTTTATATGTGTCTTCGTGGTTTATGGTTGGAAAAGTGGTTATCAGTTCCGTGCCGTTCTCTATATACACCTCTATGGTCGGGGTGGTTCCGGGGTTTGTGGGCTTGGCATAAACAGTGATATCTTTTGTGTTATCCAATACCTGTTCAAAAGTTACTCTTACATAATGGTTTTTTGCAACTGTTGCCCACTGATTATCTTTGGCTTTTACTATGTCATAAATGTCTTTTAAAACTTCTTTATTTTTATCCAGCTCAAATGCTTTTGAAATAAAAATAATTTCAAATGTTTGTTCTGAAAGATGGGGCACAGTCCATTCAACATAATCAATTTTGCCGTTGCCATTGAGGTCAAAAGTATTTAATTGAATATCTCGATCCTCGTTGCCTTGCCATTGTATTTTTATTTTATTTTTATTTTCTATGCCAAAAATTTCCGGAACATTAGCGTAAGCCAAAACATCTGCATATTCTATTATTGGATCATCGGGGCCTTTAACTGTTATTGTTTTTCCTGTTGCGGTTTTCTTTTCCTTTATTGAAGGGCCCGGAGTTGAAAAAGTTAAAAAAACAAAATCGCCATCTCCTAAACTGGCTTTTTCCAAATCAAAATATGTGATTTTTCCTGCTTGAGCCAAGCGAAAGTCAAAAAAATTTACAATGGTTTTTACAGCCCCAGAAAAACTTCCTAAAAAACCTTTAACAGACCCGAGCAAACTGGCAGAAGCAAATTTTGAAAACTCCTGGCGCGACTCTAGCGCAAGCTCACTAGAAAAATCTGAAGCCAAGGAAGGTTCTGTTTCTGAAATAGCAATACTTCCTGCGCTTTTCGGCAGTTTTGCCAAATTACGGCCATCGGCAATTTGGCTTTTTTTTATTTTTGCTGTCCATTGGACATCTTTGCCAGCAACTATTTGTGTCTTCAATTTTATTTCGGCTTCTGCAACAGCAAGCTGGCCAGACGGCCATGGCTTTAAAATCTGGGTAAAACCAAAAACCAACAGCAAAGCAAATACAATGCATAAAAAGCCAATTTCTGGGAAAATCTTTTTTTCATAAGATAAAAGTTGCATAAGCTAATCTTGCTTAAGTAATTTATTCCAAAGATATTCTAACGATTCTAACAAGCTGGCTGTTTGGTTTTTTATTACAGAACCTCCCAACCGATCCATTTCCCTTACAATATTTTTTTGTGTGTCGTCAAAAGTCCCCTTAATTTCTTTTGGAGATGGGGCAGATTCTATTGCCGGAGAAACAAAATCAACCACACTCTCCCAAGCTTGCCTAAATACATTTAATAAGCTGGCTGTTTGGAGCTCCATTAAACGGGGAGTTGTTTCTTGCAAGCTAGTTCTTATTGGATCTGTAAAATTTTCTATACTAAAGTTTAACCTAAAGATCCAATTTAAGAAGCTCGTTGCTCCATTTATTAATCCAGCTGCTGCTTCTT
This sequence comes from uncultured Candidatus Saccharibacteria bacterium, assembly GCA_964397155.1. Classification (GTDB taxonomy): domain Bacteria; phylum Patescibacteriota; class Minisyncoccia; order Minisyncoccales; family Staskawiczbacteraceae; genus XYD1-FULL-39-28. Next base: position 8,640 of record CAYNHB010000005.1, on the reverse strand, counting down.
GCATGCCCTCAACAATTTCTTGGATGTTTTCTGAAGAAGGAATTAATTTTTCTAAAGAAGGAATAATATCATCAATGATTGAATCTTTTTTCTCTTTTTTGCCCTGCTCTTCCGGAGCCACTTTTTTCTCCTTATCCTTTTTTTCTGGTTCTGGCGCTAACTCTGGACTTACAACAACATAAACTGACGCTTTTAAGTTGTCTGGATTTGAAATATTTTGCGGTAAATCATTGAAGGTCCCTGAAAAATAATATGTTCCAGCAGAATTAGCATTGTATGCCGGAGATCCATTGTCCCACGCTACTAATAATCCTTGCGTGCTCCCGCCAGCTGAAACATTTATACTGCTCGGCAAAGCGAGAAGAGAAAGCCCTGTTCCAAAATCAACTGTAATATCGCTCAAGCTGGCAACAGAATCTATATGCGTTTTTTTAAACACATCATTTGACCCGCCTGTCGCAACGGGCGCCCCGTCGGATGACGGGGTAGGTTCTGGTTGCTCTATTTCATCAATGCTTGGGCCTTCTTGGACATCTGTGCTTACTTTAACAGAAGCGCAATCCCCTGCTGCTTTTTTCCAAACTCCGTTTTGTATCCAAGTGCAATAGATTTCTCCGGTGGCTGAATCAACCATTTCTATTTTTTGTATTCTTGCTGTTCTCACTGTTAATTTTTCAACAACCAACTCCTTAATTTGGGTTATCCCATCTTTGATTGAAATTCCCAAAGAAAAAAGGACGTTTTTAACTTTTTCAAGCATTGAGCTTGTGTCAACGCCTTTTATTTTTGTTTTTGGGTCAAGCGGACTCCCTTCTGCCCAGCTTCCCTCGGGCAATATGTCTCCAGAGCTTCTTATTTCTTCAATCAGTTGCTCTTTCACGCTGTCCCATTTTACCCACGTGCCGTGCAAAGAGTTTTCTTTGCCACCCCCATTTGGAAGCTCCCTGTCAATCATACCGATAACAAAATCCCCTATTTCCATTTTTTCGCCAGAGAGCGCATCCACTGTTTCATGAGGAGATATTTCAAACGACGAAGACCCCAAAATACGATAAGTGCTGCCACCGGCCTGAAAATAAATATAAGGATCGGACCCGCCCATAAGCGCCACAGCAACCTGACCGTTAGTAGTTAATACCGGTGCGTCACCGCTTGATGTGTAATACAGGGTTGTAAGGCCGGCAGAAAAATCAGTGTTTCCGTTTACTAGCAATGATTGATTTGCAACAGTGGCGTCAAAAACTCCATATACAAGAGCCTTAGTCCTTGCATCGCTCTCAGATGCTCTTTTTTGGTTGTCTATAAATAATTTGTTTGAGCCGGTTTCATAATAGCCGGCTTGGTATCCTAAAAATACATTTGCGTTTCCTGTGATATTTGTGTAACCTGCCTGTTCTCCAATAAACACGTCGTTGCTTCCTGTTGTTGTTGCGTAGCCAGCTTGATATCCCATAAACTGATTTCCGTAGCCGGTAGTAAGAGCGTTTCCTGCCTGATAACCGGCTAAAATATTTTTTGTCCCGGTTAAACTAAAATTGCCTGACTGGCCCAAAAATAAATTTTCTGTTCCACTGCTTCCATCAGCTGAAATTACTCTCATTCCGTCAACCTGATATCCAGAGCTTTCTGTTATTAAATTAAATACGCCTGCCTCAACTGTTATTGTGTCTGCAAAATCAACTTTTGTTACACTGGTGCCAGTGGAAACTCCGACTGTATCAGCTGTTGTTTCAAAGTCATATGTAAGGGTTTCATTGTTTGTGTTTCCAAATCCGCCAAGAGTTAAAGTTCCTGTGTCAGACAGCAAAGACAAGTCCCCAGAGCTTGCAGGAGTAAATAATATATCTCCGCCCGTTGTTGATGAGGCAGTGGCAATTGTTAAGTTTCCAGTGTTTGAAGTAGTAAACGTGGTGTAGTTTAAAGCATCATAACTCAATCTTAAATTGGCTCCTGAAGTTGTTAAAATATCTAATTTTGAACCAGGTGTGGCAGTGCCAATTCCAACTTTATTTGCATAACTTGCTGCATTTACAACTAAGTCAGAAGTGTTTACAACAAGCTTTCCAAAAGTGCCAATTCCAGTGCTTGTTAAATTTTGAGCTCCTAAATCAACTGCTCCTGTAGCTCCTGTGTATGGCACATAAAGATTTGAATCTCCACTGGTTACATAGGTGGTTGTGTCCCAGCTCAAAGTCCCCCCCGAGTTTGAAAGCAACCCGCTAGCCGAAGTGGCAGGGAGTGTGTAAGTAGTAGAATCACCAGTTGCAGGAGCTGCCAATCCCACATATCCCGAGGTTGCTCCCTCAAACCTTGCAACGCCCTGCGTTGTGCCAGCAGTTCCTAAATCCAACAACGCCCCAGGATTAGTTGTCCCAATTCCAACGTTGCCAGTTCCATCTATTACCAACCTATCAGCATTATCAGTACTATCCCAAAGTCGCAATTTATCGTCGTTGGCTATATACCATAAATAACCTTGCGAAGATGTGCCTAATGATATGCCTGGCTGGGTGGCATTATAAACACCCAATCCAGCTGTGCCATCTAGATATGTACCTGGACTCGTTGTCCCAATTCCAACGTTGCTACCAAAATAATTTGTTAGGTCAGAAGCAACATAAACTCCCCAATTATTTGTTATTGTTCCACCGCCCGTGTTAGTAGGAGCAGCAATATAAAGCCCGTACATATTATCAATTGTTCCTGAGCTTTCATAAGTAGGAGCATATTGAAAACCAGCGTAATGGTCATAATCCTCTGTGCCTTCAAAATTTACTCTTGCGTCGAAAGAATTATATCCAATGCCCCCACTACGAGTAATATCAGATGAATCTGAAAAACCATGTCCATTTCCCCCGCTACCGTCAACGTCTCTAGCAATAAGTATTTGAGAATCTGTACTATTTGACGTTGCGCCAATACCCACTTGTAGCGGTGCCCCAGGGCTTGTGGTTCCAATCCCGACACGGTCGGAAGATGAATCAACAAAAAGAGTGTTTGTATCCACTGTTAAGTTGTGGGCTCCCAAGTTTACATTTGTGCTGGCTCCGGTGTATGGAACATACAAAGCCATGTCTCCGCTTGTGGCATAAGAGGTTGTATCCAAACTAAACGCGCCAGATCCTGTCATTTTGACAAACGGAGTTCCTGAAGAATACGACAATCCAGCCAGCCCTGCTAATTCCTCGTCATATGCTTGGACATCTGCGCCTATTGTTTTTGCGGAATAGTTTCCAGCTCCGTCTCCAAAAATTAATCCGCTGATTGCATCAAGGGTTGTTTTGTGGGTGTATGCCGCGTCCCAATTTGTATGACTGTCTGTTAGAGATGCCCCCCACGCGCTTCCGGTGCTTACCGCAATGCCGGCTCCGGGGTAAGTCATAGGAGCTGAGGTTTCCCAAGTTATTGTTCCATCTGTGTTGGTTAAAATCTTAGTGCCTTCAGTTGAATTGATAGCTGTAAATGTGTCTAATGAGTTAGCCGCAAAAATCGAACCGGCAGCTATTGTTGAAAGCCCAGTTCCGCCTTGAGCTACTGCAACAATTCCTGATGAAGTAAGATTTTTTGAAGCGTCTGTAAATACTGGTTTGCTGGCTGTTAATCCTGCCATGTTCACCGCTCCACCGAATGCGGCTCCTCCATTTATTTGGATATCGCCTGCTGTTACAAACCCCGTTGTTGCAAGATTTAAAGAACCAAAATCTAATATTGTAACTCCTGTTCCTGTGCTGAAGGCAACTGTGTTGGCGGTAGTGTTAAAATCAACAGTAAGATTTTCATCTTGTCCGTCGCCTGTTCCAGCTAATGTTAAAACTCCGTTTGTGGCTGACAGCCCGACACCCGTTGAAGCTCCTAAGTATGTTGTGTTTGATAAAATTATTGAAGCGGGCAGGGTTGTGGAAAAAGAAGGCGTGCCGGAGCCGTCAGTTACCAGCACCGAGCTGTTGCCTGATGATAAACCCGCAACAATATTATTTGCGGATGAATACAATAATTGGTTGGCTGTTGTTGTTGCAGGATAGGTGGCAGTTGTCCAAACAGGGGTTGCGGCTCCTGCGCTTTGCAGTATCTGGCCTGATGAGCCGGCAGCTGATATTGCCAGAGCGCTTGCTCCAGAATAAACAATTCCTCCGTTTACTGCTGTAAGATTGGCTGCTGTTCCTCCGTTAGCCAAGGGCAAAATTCCTGTAACTCCGTTGGCCAAATTAATCTGCGCCCATGCTGGATTGTTGCTGGTGCCGGTATTAGACAAATATCTGGTGGCAGTTGTGTCTTTGTTTAACAATGCGTAAATGTCTGAACCGCTGGCGTAAACCAGATCGCCTTGGACTGCTGAAAGGCCTGCTAAAGATGTGAGGGTGGCGTCTGATGCTTGATAAGCGCTTGTATCTAAAGAAAATGTGCCGGCTCCCGTCATTTTAACAAATGAAGTTGAGGCATATGAAAGTCCTGCAAGAGATGAGAGGTTGGTGGCTGATAAAGAGGTATCCCATGCGCTTCCAGTACTGACTGCAATTCCGGCTCCGGGGTAAGTCATAGATCCCCCTCCAGCTGACCAAGTAACAGTTCCAGAACCATTAGTTGTTAAAACCTGTCCGTTAGTTCCGTCGGCTGTTGGGAAAGTGTAGGCAGAACCAACACTTAAAGTCCCGGCAGTGATTGTGCCAGTGGTTGTAAATCCGCCGGTTCCGGAAAAATCATTTGAAGAAAAAGAATATTGGGCTGGTGTGTCAACAGAACAATTTGTATCTCCGGGCGAACAATTTGGGTCTAATGTTTCCCCAAAAGTATATTTACTTGTCGGTGGCTCAGCAAAAACATAAAGAATGGCAGAAAAAATTCCAGCTAAAATCAAACCAGCCAAAACAGAATACAAAACTCCTTTTGTAAAAAACTTTTTCTTTTCTTGGGCGTTGCTGTCGAAAGGCACAATTCTGGGGTCTAAAATATTTGCAAACTTTACCGGCGGTTTTACAGGGGCAGAAGAAGAATCAAAATCTGCAAATTTTTCCACAGGCCGGGGCACAGGAGTTTGTTCTAAATGATTTTGAGCCCTGCTTTGTTTTATTGATTCTGAAATTAAATTAGTAAAAAATGTATTACTATTTTCTTCCCGTAAATTTATTTTATAAACAAAATTCCCCACAGGTTTTGTATTTCTGCGAATATTTTTTTTGTGCTTCAAAACCCTGCGCTTCGCTATTTTTTTCCCTTGCCTCGCCGTAGCTTTATGCGAAGGCGGGTTTTGCGCAGCTGTTTTTTTCTTTTTTATTTTTGCCTTTTTCTTAGGCATTTATATAAAATTTATATCTTTTTCATAATAAAAAGGAATACGGCAAATTTCTGCCCGCTGTATCTTTTTTTATTTGTTTATTTTATCATAAAAAAACAGTGTCAACACTGTGAATAACTCAAAAAATAAAAAAGATTGCAAAAAATATTTTTTACAGATAAAGTGAGCTAATATGACACCAGAAATCAGCATAATTTTACCGTGCAGAGACGAAGAACAGGCTCTTGATTTTTGTTTAAACGAAATTAAACAGGTTGTTGAAAAAAATAATCTTTCAGCTGAAGTTATTGTTTCTGATTCTTCTTTTGACAAAAGCCCTGAAATCGCAAAAAAACACGGGGCTATTTTAGTAAAACACAACAAAGAAGGCTACGGCTCAGCATATCTTGAGGGCATAAAACATGCTGACGGAAAATACATTTTTATTGCAGACGCTGATGCCACATACGATTTTGCAAGAATTCCTGAATTTATTCATGAATTAAAAAACGGGAATCATCTTGTGCTTGGCAACAGATTTTCAGGAAAAATGGAGGCAGGAGCCATGCCTTTTTTAAACAGGCACATAGGAAACCCAATTCTTTCTTTTATTTTTAGGGTGTTTTTTAAAGCCAAAATAAAAGACACCCAGTCAGGAATGAGGGCCTTTAAAAAACAAACTTTTGAAAGTTTAGGCTTAAAAACTACCGGCATGGAATTCGCCTCTGAAATGCTTATCAAAGCAATAAGAAATAATTTAAAAATAAAAGAAATCCCCATAAATTACAGAAAAAGAATGGGAAAATCAAAGCTAAAACCGTATTCAGACGCATGGAAGCATGTGAGGTTTATGCTTTTGTACAGCCCTTTGTTTTTATTTTTATGGCCGGGGCTTATTTTGTTTTTGCTGGGGGCCTCATCAATGCTTTGGCTTTATTTTGATACTCCGGAACTCTTTGGCATAAAACTTTTTTACCACCCAATGTTTTTATCTTCCCTGCTTTTAATAACCGGATACCAGCTGATAATTTTTGCTGGCTTTGCAAAAATTTACTCTATAAACCACCTTGGAGAAAAAAGCAAAGTATTTGAAAATCTTTTCCAGCACATAACAATTGAACGGGCCAGCTTAATAGGAGGCATGGTTATAATTTTAGGAATAATCACTTTTATATTAATTGCTTTAAAATGGCTGGATTCCGGATTTGGAGAACTAAATGAAATAAAAAATTCCGTTGCAGGGCTTACTTTAATTGTGCTGGGCATCCAGACAATTTTTTCTTCATTTATGCTTTCTATTCTAGGAATAAAGAAATAGTAAAAGCGAGGCAATAAATTTTCCGAGCTTGCGGGGGCAGGCTTGCCGAAGGCAAAATCCCCCCGCCGAGGGAAATTTGATTGCCGAGCGAAAACAAAAACATAATGCGCGTTGCGATATTCCACAATTATTTAGATAACATTGGAGGAGCTGAAATAGTGGGCCTTACTTTGGCCCGCGAACTTAATGCAGACATTTTTACAACAAACATTGACCCAGAAAAAATAAAAAAAGTTGGCTTTTCAGATGTTTTACCCCGTATTTATTCAATTGGAAAAGTGCCAATTAATGCGCCATTCAGGCAGCAATTGGCGCTTTTCAGGTTCTCTTTATTGAACCTTAAAAATAAATATGATTTTTATATTATTGACGGGGACTGGGCGGTGTCAGGCGCAAAAAACAACAAGCCAAACTTGTGGTATGTGCACTCCCCTATCCGTGAAATCTGGGATTTGCATAAATTTACAAGAAAAAACAATGTCAGATTTTTTTTAAGGCCAATTTTTGATTTATGGGTTTTATTTAACCGCTATTTAAACAAAAAATATGCGAGCAAGGTAAATAAATTTGTCTGTAATTCTAAAAATACAAAAAACCGGCTAAAAAAATTTTTGGGCAAAGAGTCCATTGTTATAAATCCGCCAACTGACACAAAAAAATATTTTTTCAGGAAAAATAAAAATTACTGGCTTTCTGTGAATCGTCTTATAAGCCACAAAAGAATCGACATGCAACTAAAGGCCTTTTCAAAATTGCCAGAAGAGAACTTGATTATTGTGGGAAGTTATGAAAAGTCAAAGCACTTTCTTGAATACGCAAATTATTGCAAAAAAATAAAACCGAAAAACGTTATAATTAAAAGCTGGGTAAACGATAAAGAATTAAAACAACTTTACGCTAACTGCAAAGGACTTTTAGCCACAGCAATTGACGAAGATTTTGGAATGAGTGTTGTGGAAGCAATGGCATCTGGCAAGCCAGTTATAACTTCTAATGAAGGCGGATACAAAGAAACAATTGTTAATGGAAAAACCGGGGTTTTAATTGATAAAATAAACTCTGAAAAACTGGCGACTGAAATAAAAAAAATGAGCCAAAAGCTCGAAAAAAATCCCTTTTTATTTAAACAAGAGTGCCAAAAAAGAGCAGTACAATTTGACACAAAAATTTTCATTGAAAAAATAAAAAACATAATAATTACGTAATAATTACGTAACCAAATTCCTTATAAAAAGCTCTGTTTTTTTTGCCTTCAAATATAATTTGGGTGATATTTTTTTTAGAGATTTTCCTATTATCCCAAGCGCCCTATCAATTTTTGAAAAGAAAAATCCCCCAATAATATAAAGCGTTTCAGCCCCATTAAAAATTTTACCTTCTTCATTCCTTAATTTAAAATATTTTTTTATTTGTTTTTGGATTTTTTTCCTACCCTCTTGCCATTCAAAAACTTCAGCTTCTGAAATTTTAATGTCTTTTTCTGGGTCAAAATCATAATCATTTAAAATTTTCCGGCATGCTTCATAATTTCTGCGGCTCATTACCCCATGCCACAAATGCAAAACTTCTCCGTTCGTATAATAAACGCTGCCCTTGACCTTTGGATAGATTTTTTTTGCCCAATCTTGAAGATGTTTTTTTATGTTTTTGTTTATATAATGCTCTGCTTCTTTTGTGGTTTTATTATTATAAAAAATATGCGCCATTAACATATCAACCACCGGGAAAACGCTTTTGTCAAAAAATCCCTGTGGCTCAAAAACCGACCTTCTCCCTGCCCAAGCCAATCCAACCTGCCCATAAAAATGTATATCTTTTTTTAATAAAATGTCTTTTCCAAGCTGGCTTGCCCTATACCCCACTCCAAAAAATTTCTTGCCGTCTATGTCAATGTTTTTGCTGAACGGAATTTTTTCTAAAAACTTTTTAGTGGGAATTTCATTTTCTTTTTTCAATCTTAAATAAGTTGAAAACGGCTGGACAATGGCATAATGCTCAAGAAGCTCTGAAGTTTCTTTTATCCAGTTGTTGTTTTTAAATAACAGGTCAC
>CAYNHB010000004.1:0-39488 GCA_964397155.1 uncultured Candidatus Saccharibacteria bacterium | reverse complement strand
AAACCAGCATATTTACGCTCAATTGATAAATGATGACAATGCAAAAGTTTTAGCTTTAGCGTCAGATACGGATTTAAGAACAAAAAAAGGAAAAAAGGCAGATATTGCAAAAGAAGTCGGAAAATTAATAGCAAAAAAAGCAGGCGAAATCAAAATACAGGAAGTAATTTTTGACAGGGGGGGGATTTTGTACCACGGAAGAATAAAGGCCTTAGCTGAAGGAGCAAGGGAAGGAGGACTTAAATTTTAATGTATAAAAAAACAATTAAAAATGGCAGAACAAAATAAAGATATAAAAAACGACGGTTCAAAACAAGGAAATTTTAAGCCACAAAGAAGGCCTGGTTTTAGGCGTGCTGGTTTAGGAAGAGACAGGCAAAGAGATGAATTCCAAACAAAACTTTTAGATTTAGCCAGGGTTGTGAGGGTTACTGGAGGCGGAAAACGTTTGAGGTTTAGAGCGGTTGTAGTAGTAGGAGACAAAAAAGGGAAGGTGGGGATTGGCGTAGATAAAGGCAAGGATGTTTCCCAGGCAATTGAAAAAGCTACAAGAACGGCAAAAAAGAATTTGATAAGCGTTGTTATCAAAAACGACACAATACCTCATGAAGTAGAAGCAAAAACAGGTCCGGCAAGAGTTTTATTAAAGCCACAGAAAACAGGAAGAGGATTGGTTGCCGGAGGAGCTGTAAGAACGATATGTGATTTAGCCGGAATTAAAAACATTTCTTCAAAGATTCTTTCTAACTCTAAAAATAAATTGAACAATGCAAGAGCAACAATGGAAGCATTAAAAAAATTAAAAGCAAAAACAAAATAGTTTTATGCAAATACACGAATTAAAACCAAAACATAAAAATAAAAGCAAGAAAAGAATTGGAAGAGGCGGAAAAAAGGGTACTTATTCTGGAAAAGGAGTTAAAGGGCAAAGATCAAGAGCTGGAAGAAAAATGGTTCCAATAATAAGGGAGCTTATCAAAAAGTATCCAAAACTAAGAGGATACAGAAGAGTTACTTTACGCGACTATTCAGTTGTTGTTAACTTGGATTCTTTAGAGAAATTTTTTGAGGCCAGTGAGGTTGTAAACCCTGAAAATTTGATTAAAAAGGGAATTGTGCGTAAAATAGATGGAAAGATGCCCGAAGTAAAAATATTAGGCAACGGCAAGCTCACAAAAAAAATAACAGTAGAGAATTGCAAAACATCAAAGTCAGCAAAACAAGCCATTGAAAAAGCAGGAGGCACAATAAAATAGCAAAATCTATGTGGTACGATAAAATATTATTTCTATTTAAAAATAAGGAACTTAGAAAAAAACTCCTATTTGTAATCTTTCTTTTGATTGTTTTTAGGATAGCAGCTAATATCCCAATACCGGGAATTGGAACGGAAGACCTAAGGAAATTTTTTGACCAAAACCAGGTTTTTGGTCTTTTAAATTTGTTTACAGGGGGAGCTTTAAGTAATTTTTCTATTGTATTGTTGGGATTAGGGCCATATATTACAGCCACAATTATTTTACAGCTTCTTACAATGATTTTCCCCGCCCTAGAGAGGCTTTACAAAGAAGAGGGGGAAGCTGGCAGGCAAAAATTTAACCAGTATTCTCGGCTCCTTACAATTCCTCTAGCTGCTTTTGAGGGGTATGGATTGATTACGGTGTTTGTAAGGCAAGGGGTTATATCCGGATTTTCTTTGCCTGTTTTAATCTCAGCCATTATCACAATAATAGCCGGAGCAATGTTCTTAATGTGGATTGGGGAAATTATTTCTGAACAAGGAATGGGCAATGGGATTTCTTTGCTGATTTTTGCTGGAATAGTAGCGCGCGTTCCGATAAGCATTTTCCAGACATTTATTACTTTTGACGCATCAAAGATTCCTGCTTACCTTATATTTATAGCGCTTTCTTTGGTTATAATTGCAGGGGTTGTTATTATTACAGAAGCCCGCAGAAACATTCCGGTTTCTTATGCAAAAAGAGTAAGGGGAGCTAAAATGTACGGTGGAATGTCAACTTATTTGCCTTTGAGCGTTAATCCAGCCGGCGTAATTCCAATTATTTTTGCTTTGTCCATACTTTTGTTCCCTGGGATGATTGCCAACTTTTTTGGATCATACTCTGGAGTAGTGGGGAGCGTTGCATCATCAATAGGAAATCTTTTTAACAACGCATGGATTTACGGAATATTATACTTTTTGCTAGTCATCCTTTTTACTTATTTTTATACTTCTGTAACTTTTGATCCGAAAGCAATTTCTGAAAACTTGCAAAAAATGGGCGGATTTGTCCCAGGCGTAAGACCAGGTAAATCAACAGCTGATTTCATAAAACACATACTTAACAGGGTCTTATTTACAGGCGCCATATTTTTGGGATTGATAGCTGTGTTGCCTTCTGTTGTTGCTGGAGCCACCGGAGTTACGGGTTTTACATTTCTAGTCGGAGGGACTTCTTTATTGATTGTTGTTAGCGTTGTATTAGATACTGTGAGGCAAATAAATTCTCAGTTGCAAATGAGAGAATACGACACATTTTAATCCAATAAAAATAATGTCAAAACAAGTTGTAGTTTTATTCGGCCCTCCGGGAGCTGGCAAGGGGACTCAGGCTAATTTATTATCTGAAAAATTGGGTTTATATCATTTAGAGTCAAGTAAAATCCTTGAACGCTGTTTTAAAAACGAAGATCCTAACAAGGTTTTTAGTGTTGATGAAAAAGATTTTAGGGTAGGCAAAGAAATTGATAATTGGAAAAAAGGAATCTTAACAAGCCCGCCGTTTATAACGGTTTTAATGATGCGAGAAATCAGAAAACTGGCCGAGCAAGACGAAAGCTTTATTTTGTCTGGTTCGCCACGGACAATGTATGAAGTTGAAAAAGAAATCCCTGTCTTAGAGGAACTTTATGGAAAAGAAAATATAAAAGTGGTTTTAATAGAAATTTCTCCGGAAACAACTGTTTTTAGGAATTCCAACAGAAAAATTTGTGAATTGATGCGCCATTCAATTTTGTTTAATAAAGAAACAGAAAAGTTAACACTTTGTCCCTTAGACGGCTCAAAATTAGTAAAAAGAAAAGGGCTGGATGACCCAGAAACAATAAAAACAAGAATTAAAGAATACACAGAAAGAACCTTGCCCATGGTTGAATATTTTGAGAAAAACGGCATTAAGGTAAATAAAATAAATGGCGAACAATCTGTGGCAGATGTTTTTGAAGACATACTTAATGCTGTTTCTTAGTAAATGATAACAACAAAAACCCCGCAAGAAATTCAAATAATGGCTGAAGCAGGCAAGATATTGGCATCTGTTTTAAAAGAAATACAAGAACAGGCAAAGCCAGGAGTTGCCACTATAGAATTAGATAGAGCCGCAGAGGCTCTTATTTTGTCTAAAGGAGCTAATCCGGCTTTTAAGGGCCACGAGGGGTTTCCTTATTCTTTGTGCGTTTCTGTAAATGAAAACATTGTCCACGGATATCCTTCAAATTATGTTTTAAAAGAAGGAGATGTTGTTGGTTTGGATTTGGGGGTTTTATATAAGGGGTACTATTCTGACATGGCAGTGACATTGCCTGTTGGAAAAGTTTCTTTTGAAGCAAAGCGGCTTATTGATGTTACAAAAAAATGTTTGCGTTTGGCAATAAAAAAAGCAAAACCCGGAAACACAATTGGCGACATTGGGAATACAATTCAAAGGTTTGCTGAAAGCCAGAAATTTGGAGTTGTGCAGGATTTATGCGGGCATGGAATAGGCAAGGGACTTCATGAAGACCCAAAAATTCCTAATTTTGGAAAAAGAAAAACCGGAGAGGAATTAAAGGAGGGCATGGTAATTTGCATAGAGCCAATGCTAACAACTGGGAGCCATGAGCTTGTAAAAGCAAAAGATGGCTACGGATTTGCTTCAAAAGATGGTTCTCTTACAGCTCATTTTGAACACACAATAGCCATCACAAAAAAAGGGGCTAGAGTGTTGACTGAGCTATAAAACCATATTAAAGTTTAATAAGCACAAATGAAACTGCTTTTCAGGGGCAAGCTCTCTTACCCCGGCGGTTTCTGGAACAATATGGAAGGAGAATTGCGATGAGTCACCCTGTTTCCGCTTTTGCTATTATCGGAATTCTTGCGACAGTTACGATAGTACTTTGTTGCCTTTTAGCCAAGCAGATTCGTTTTTGGAAAAAAATCGCCCATCTCGCTGGCGTCAGACATCTTCACGAACTGCCCGATGGCAATTATCAATTAGGTGGTTTGTTGGGAACAGTCGGCCCCGGTCTTGTTTGTAGTGTGTTTCAGATAAACGAAGACCCAGATTTAGGTCCAAAAAATGACGAGGGGTGCCTTATTAGGAGGATGCTCTATGTTAGACAAGGCGATTGTCTGCCCCCTATGTCCATGTTTCATGTTAAAAATGGGCAACTCTGTGACGGTTGGTCCCTTAAATGAGCCATAAGTTACGCCTCTTTTTTCTAATATTCCCTGTCAGCTTGTCTGTTCAGGGATTTTTTTTGCGCGTTATGTTATTTAGCCAAGATATAAAGCTATTTAAATTTAAGTAAAGATTTAAATAAAGATATATTTAAATAAAGATACTATACCGCTTTTTGCCTCGAGGCAAAAAGCGGTATAGTATTTGCAAAAGAATCGTGTTATTTTAAAATAAAGACAAGCGAAAATAAAGACAAAATTAAAGTTTAGCTTATGGACTCTGTAACAACTAGAATATTATTAAAACTTTGGTTTGGGATAAGCGAGGAAGGACCTAAGTTTACAATAGATGACATATTTGATTTTTTCAAAAAAGAAGAGCGGCCACAGGTAGAATCGGCAATAAAGAATTTAAAACGAAGAAAGTCTATAAAACAAAAACAAAATTATAACGGCTCTATTTTGATTTCTTTGTCAGAAAAAGGAAAATTGAGGGTTCTAAATTCTATTTTTAGAAGATTTGAACACAGAAAGGAAAAATGGGACGGAAAGTGGAGAATGATATCTTTTGATATTCCTAATTTTTGCGCCAAAGGAAGGAAGGCATTGGTTTATAGATTAAAAATAGCTGGATTTTATAAGTTGCAAGAAAGTGTTTTTCTGTATCCGCATAGATGTGAGAATGAAATAAGAGCGCTTGCTAAGTTGTTTAAAATTGAGAATTATATCAAGCTTGGTTTGCTGGATAGCGTGGACGGCCAAAACTATTTAATCAAGTATTTTAAATTAAAACAAAGAAAGAAAAATAGGAAAAAATAGAATACCGCTTTTTGCCTCGAGGCAAAAAGCGGTATAGAGAACTTGTTGTTGATTATTGTTGTGGTAATATAAGTAGAATAAGTTATTTTATTAGAATATATTTATGAATAGTATGAGAAAATTAATTATAGCAAACTGGAAAATGAATCCAGTTTCAAAAAATCAAGCGCAAGAAATTTTTAATGGAATAAAAAAAGGCGTAGATGGAGTTGCAGTAGAAGTTGTTGTTTGCCCGCCTTTCGTATATTTGCCTTTGTTAAATGGATTAGCTCTTGGCGCTCAGAATTGTTTTTGGGAAGAAAAAGGAGCTTTTACGGGCGAGGTTTCTGCTAAAATGCTAAAGGACTTGGGGGCAGAATATGTAATTATTGGGCATTCAGAGCGCAGAAAGTATTTTGGAGAAACCAATGAGATAATAAATAAAAAAATTAAATCAGCAATTGAAGTGGAGTTAGAACAAATATTTTGTGTTGGAGAAACAGACCAGGAAAGAGAAGCCGGCAAACAAGAAGAAGTTGTAGAAAGGCAAATAAAAGATGGCCTTAAAGATGTTTCTGATATTTTGGGAATGGTTATTGCTTATGAGCCGGTTTGGGCAATTGGAACAGGCAAGGCGTGCGGAGCAAAAGAAGCCCAGGAAATGAAAACATTTATTGAAAAAGTTATATCAGGTATTTATGGCAAAGATGTGTTAAAAGAGGTGAGAATACTTTATGGAGGGAGTGTGAAGTCCCAAAATGCGGCTGGTTATATAAAAGAAGCAGGGTATGACGGGCTGTTGGTTGGGGGTGCGTCGCTTGATCCAGAAGAATTTACAAAAATTATCCGTTCTGCGGAATAAAAAAATTATTATGAGCAGTGAGATATTAAGCAACGGTCATTTTTTTAGCCCTAGCAAGGGCAATTTAGATTTAGAAGCAGTGATAAAGGAGATTTTTGGGTATATGCAAGAAGACCCTGAAAAACAGTATGAAATAGTGGTGGGGTGCGATTCGCCGTCTTCTGACAAGCCGTTTTTCCCGATTGCCATTGTTGTTCTGCGCACAGGGTTTGGAGGCAGGTTTTTTTTGAAAAAAATGAAATATTCAGATGACTTTTTAAAAAAATTTTCTTACTGGAAAAACAGGATTTTACAAGAAGTTTATTTGTCTTGCGAATTAGCCATATCTTTAAGAGAGACCTTAGAAAAAGAAAATAAAGACGGCCTAGAATATCAATTTCAGTACATACATGCTGATGTGGGAGAGCAAGGCAAAACAAAAGAAATGGTAAAGGAGGTTGTGGGGCTTATTAAAAGCAATGGCTTTGAACCATGCATAAAACCAAAGTCGTTTGCAGCCACTGTGGTGGCAGATAGGTATACATAAATTATAATCTACAATTAATTTGAAACGCCGGGAGCTCGGTGTTTTTGGTTATTGCAATTTTAATGATTTGTGTTATACTAAGCTTAGATCCTAAGGCGAGTAATAGTTCCTCCCGCGCGGGAGGAATCGGTACTTCTCTCTTACAAGGAGCAAAGTCATGCGCCTCGTTCTGCTTTTGGCCATGGTCATCGTGGCGCTGGTTTGTGGCTCGGCATATGCTGAGCCACAAAGGCACATCGTTGACGGATACTTCGATGCCAACGGCAACGCCGTTGCATTCGTCGGCCTTGGAGCTCCGAATAGCTCTCCGCCAGCGACGTCGTCTTCTTCGAATCAAAGGGTCGCGCAGTCAAGCCAGCTGCTACCCGATTGGTACCCCAGCCCCTATTGGTCGTTGCCGGGCAACGTTATCGTTGGACCTCCGGTTATCGTGGACCCGCCTCTCATCATTCGCGGCCCTACGTACTACGGCCCTACGTATTACGGACCCACGTATTACTGGCACGATGGCCACTGGTACCGCAGCGAACTCACTGGCTACCAGTGGCGGTGGCGTCCGGGCCACTGGTGCACTAACCCCAATCCTCACTGATTTTTTTGTGAGGCCGAGCAGAGAGAAGTCTACGTGCTCCGTAACTTTAGTTGCGGGGCTTTTTTCTTGTAAAAATTTGGACGGCTCAGGGGGTGAGCCGTTTGTTTTAGGTGTTTGCTTCCGCCTGTTTATTGACGATCGTTAATTTTTTGTCTATAGCAAAATTACGTTTTTTGCCACGTGGCAAAAAACGTAATTATTGTACGAATGGTTTTGCCCAGGGGGCTTTTTTCTTGCAAAAATTTGGATGGCTCAGCCTTAAAAGGGTTGAGCCATCACCTGAGTTGTCAAAAAATAAGGTGTTGCGTAAAGGTTTTTTATGTTGTAAAATGCATTAATGACATCTGACGAATTACGCCAGAAGTATTTGAATTTTTTTAAGGAAAAGGGCCACGCAATTATTCCCTCAGCTTCTTTGGTTCCAGAAAACGATCCCACTGTTTTATTTACCACAGCCGGTATGCATCCTTTGGTGCCTTTTTTATTGGGCGAAAAACACCCTCAGGGCAAGTGCCTTGTTAATGTTCAAAAATGCATAAGAACCGGCGACATTGATGAAGTTGGTGATGACACTCATTTAACTTTTTTTGAAATGCTGGGAAACTGGTCGCTGGGTGATTATTGGAAGGAAGATGCAATAAAATGGAGTTTTGAGTTTTTAACAAAAGAATTAAATATCCCATTAAAAAAACTAGCGATATCTTGTTTTGCCGGAGACAAAGATGCGCCAAAAGATGAAGAATCAGCTAAAATTTGGGAAGGCCTTGGCATAAAAAAAGAGCGCATTGCTTTTTTAGGAAAAGAAGATAACTGGTGGGGGCCGGCAGGAAAAACAGGTCCGTGCGGACCTGACACAGAAATGTTTTATTGGAAACTGAACACAAAAGCTCCTGAAAAATTTGACCCTGAAGATGAAAATTGGGTTGAGATTTGGAATGATGTTTTTATGCAGTATGTAAAAACTGCAGATGGAAAATTTGAGGAAGCAAAACAAAAAAATGTTGACACAGGAATGGGCTTGGAAAGAACCGTTGCTGTTTTGAATGGTTCAGAAAATGTTTACCACACAGATGTTTTTGATAAAGCGCACAAAAAATTGCATGAGCTTTTTAAAAAAGAAGACCCTGTATCAGAAAGAATAATTTTAGATCATTTAAGAGCTGCAACTTTTATTCTTGCTGAGGGCGTTGAGCCGTCTAATTTAGAAAGGGGATATGTTTTGAGGCGTTTAATAAGGCGGGCTGTAAGGTTTGGAATGAAAATTGGAATTAAGGGAAAGTTTTGTTCAAAAATATCTGAAGCTGTTATTGAGAGCTTAGAGAATGCTTACCCAGAAATAAAACAAAAGCAAGATTTCATTGTGCGACAACTTGATGCAGAAGAAGAAAAATTTGAGAAAACTTTGGAGAGCGGATTAAAAGAATTTGGAAGATTGGCTGAGATTAGGGCAAAAGTTGGAGAAACAATATCTGGACAAGATGCTTTTAATTTATACCAGACATATGGATATCCGATAGAAATTTTGCAGGAATTAGCTGAGGAAAGAGGTATAAAAGTGAATATTAAAGAATTTAATGAAAAATTAGAAAAGCATCAGGAGTTGTCGCGCACGGCGAGTGCTGGGAAGTTTAAGGGCGGGTTGACTGATTCTTCAGAAAAAACAACAAAACTGCACACAGCAGCCCACTTGATGTTAGCTGGCTTGAGAAAGGTTTTGGGTTCTCATGTTGTGCAAAAAGGAAGCAACATTACAGCAGAGCGTTTGCGATTTGACTTTTCACACCAAGAAAAATTAACCCAAGAGCAAATAAAAGGTGTAGAAAATTTTGTAAATGGTATAATAGAAAAAGACCTGCCTGTTAGCTGTGAAGAAATGCCTTTAGAAAAAGCTAAAGAATTGAATGCTATGGGCGTTTTTGAATCAAAATATGGAGATAGAGTAAAGGTTTACACGGTTAAGGATGGTGAGGATATTGTTAGTTGTGAAATTTGTGGGGGGCCGCATGTTGAGAGTACGGGTGTGTTAGGAAAATTTAAAATTAAAAAACAAGAAAGTTCTTCTGCTGGAGTCAGGAGGATAAAAGCAATATTAGAATAAATTTAAAAAACCATGCCAAAAAAAGTTTACGATGTTATGCCACCCCGCCAAGGCAGGGCAAAAAAAATTGAAGAAGATGTCAGAGATTATTTAAAACAAGAAAGAGAGTCTGTTTTTAAAAAAGAAAAAAATAGTGAAAAAAGAAGCAACACCAGGCAAAAACGCCAAGGACGTTCAATTTGGTTTCCGATTTCAATTGGGGGAGGAGTAGTTTTATTGGTGTTAGGGGTTTATCTGTTTTTTAAGC
Organism: uncultured Candidatus Saccharibacteria bacterium; assembly: GCA_964397155.1. Taxonomy (GTDB): domain Bacteria; phylum Patescibacteriota; class Minisyncoccia; order Minisyncoccales; family Staskawiczbacteraceae; genus XYD1-FULL-39-28. Next base: position 29,924 of record CAYNHB010000004.1, on the reverse strand, counting down.
TCCCAAAGGCAGATGTTGCAATATGGCCAAAAGTTGATGTTTTAAGTTTTGAACATGCATTAACTGCTGACGAATCAGTCGGATTGACTGATATTACTGAATTTGTTATTCCTGCTAAAAATTTTGAAATTTCAAAAACATTATCAAAAGAATTTCAAGCAACTGGGAATGCTTCAGATGAAGGAAAGGCCTCAGGATCAATAACAGTTTATAATAAGTACAGCCCTGCCCAATCAATAACTTTTAGAGCTGGAACGCATTTTTTATCTGACTCTGGAAAACTTTTTAGGGCTGCAAAAAGAATAGTTATTCCAGCAGCAAAAGAAAGCGGAGGAAAAGTTACTCCAGGGTCCGCGCAGGTTGAGGTTGAGGCAGTTGAGGGCGGAGACAGTTATAATATTTCTGCCTCAAATTTTTCTGTTCCGGGGCTGAAGGGAACTGCTTATTATTATAGCGTATATGCTACTTCTGATTCTGCGATGTCAGGCGGGTACACCGGAGAAATAAAAAAAGTGACCGATGGCGATATTCAATCAGCTGAAGATGCTTTACTCGAAGAGCTTATCAGCCAGGCAAAACAAGAATTAAAAGACCAGATAAATTCTGATTACGTGCTTTTAGACGAAGCCATATCTTCTGAGGTGATTGACAAGGGCGCTGAAACAGATTCGGGGGCAGTAGTCAACAGCTTTAAATATGAAGCAACCGTTGAGCTTTACGCTCTTTCCTTCAAAAAATCTGACATAGAAGAATTTGCAAAAAAATACATTATTTCTGAGATGCCAGAAGAAAAAACATTATTAGAAAGCAGTTTGATTACAGAATATTCTGCTGATTCAGTTGACTATTTAGAAGGCACAATAGCTCTTAATTTAAGTTTTTCTTGTGGCACCTACAAAAGCATAGACAAAAATTCTGTTTCTTTGTCTTTACCAAACAAAAATGCCGAACAAATAAGAGACGCAATATCAGGGATTTTGGGAGATGACCTTTCTAAAGTTGAAGTTAAGTTCTGGCCATTTTGGGTAGCTAAAGCCCCAAAAAGCCAAAAAGCAATAAATGTTAGTTTAAAATTTGATTAACTATTGACGTTTAGATAATAATTTGCTAATATATTTCTATATATTCTAATGACTCCTAGCGGAGATAAAAACAGTCAAATTATAAAAAAAGAGGGAAGAGTGGTAGAGGCACTTCCAAATGCCTTTTTTAGGATAGAATTGGAAGATGGAAAAAAAATATTGGGTTTTTTGTCTGGTAAAATGAAAATGCACAGGATAAGTATTTTGCCGGGTGACAAGGTTTTACTGGAAATGACCCCTTATGATGAAGAAAAAGGAAGGATAGTGTATAGATTAAAATAATTTTTGATAAAAATTATGAAAGTAAGGCCGTCAATTAAAAAAATGTGTAAGGATTGCAAGATTATCAGAAGACATGGTCGGGTTTATGTTATTTGCAAAAAGAACCCAAAACATAAACAAAGGCAAGGATAAAAAGTTAACAGATAAACAATGCCAAGAATAGCAGGGGTAAATATCCCCGAAAACAAAAGAGTGCAAGTTGCCTTAACCTATATTTACGGAATAGGGAGGCATTTGAGTGACAAAATTTTAAACGAGCTTAAAATAGATATAAACAAAAGAGCCAAAGACCTAACATCAAAAGAAGTTAATGACTTAAAAGATTATATTGAAAAAAATTATAAGATTGAAGGGGATTTGAGAAGGCAAATAATGATAAATGTTAAGAGGCTGAAAGACATTGGCGCATGGCGGGGCATGAGGCACAGCAGGGGGTTGCCAGTGAGAGGTCAAAGAACAAAAACAAACAATAGAACAGTAAGGGGCAATGTCAGAAAAACAATGGGATCTGGCAAAAAGCCGCCTGCATCACCTACATAATTTTAAAACTATGGGAAAAAAACATATTATAAAAACAGACCAAGAAGAGGCAATAAAAGAACAAGAAAAGGTTACTGCAAAAGTAAGCAAAGACACACCTATAAAATCCAGTATTGCAAAGACTAGAGAAGGAAAAATTTATGTGACTTCTTCTTATAACAATACAATGCTTACCCTTACAAATCCAAGGGGGCAAGTTTTAGCTTGGAAAACAGCTGGTTCTGTAGGATTCAAGGGAACTAAAAAATCAACTTCGTTCGCTTCTTCAAAAGTAGCTGAGGCTTTGGCTAATGTATGTAAAAAGATAGGTATTGAAAAAATAGAGGTGTTAGTAAAAGGCGTTGGAGCTGGAAGAGAATCTGCTGTAAGGACATTGGTAACTCAGGGATTAAATATTGTTTCTATAAAAGACATAACTCCTATGCCTCACAATGGGTGCAGGCCAAAAAAGACAAGACGTGTTTAAATAAATTTTTATGCAATACGATCAATGCAAAACTTGTAGGCGATTAGGGCAAAAACTCTTTTTAAAAGGAGAGCGTTGTTTTTCTGCAAAATGCGCAATGGTAAAGAGAGCTTATGCTCCAGGCCCACAAAAAAAGAAAAGAGGAAGGTCTGCTTCTGAATACAAAAAGTCTTTAAACGAAAAGCAAACTCTTAAAAAGTGGTATGGCGTTTCAGAAAGGCAGTTTAAAAGATATGTAGGAGAGAGTTTGGTAAAAATGGGAAAAGTTGATGATGTTTCAGCTGAATTAATAAGAAAACTGGAAAAAAGGCTGGACAATGTGATTTTCCGTTTAGGGCTTGCAAGATCAAGAGCCCACGCAAGGCAGATTGTTGCCCATGGATACTTTTTAGTAAATGGAAAGCCAGTCAATATTCCTTCTTATCAAGTTAAAAAAAATGACATTGTTTCGATTAAGCCAAATAAGAGGCAAAAAGGTTTTTTAAAGGACTTAGCGCCTTCGTTTAAAAAACACGAGGCGCCGTCTTGGCTTTTGTTTGATAAAGAAAAAATTGAGGCAAAAACTGTGGCAGAGCCCAACTTAGAAGAAGTTAAGCCCTCTGCAGAAATTCCTTTAATATTTGAGTTTTATTCTCGATAAATATAAATTCAGCTCGGCAACAAACTTTTTTCCGCTAGCGGGTACCCCCTCTTGCCCTTCAGGCAAGTAGACCCAGAGCTTCAAAAAGTTTATTGCTTCGCTTCATTATGATTTCACTTCCACTTCCTCCAAAAGTAATACAAAAAAAACTGCCGGCTGGCAGACATGGCAAGGCCGCAGTTTTTGAAATAGAGGCATTATATCCAGGATATGGCGTTACTGTTGGAAATGCTTTAAGAAGGGTTTTATTAACATCTTTGCAGGGAGCTGCTGTAACCGAAGTAAAAATAAAAGGAGCAGCGCATGAGTTTTCAACAATTCCAGGAGTTTTAGAAGACGTTATAATGATTATTTTAAATATTAAAAACCTGCGTTTTAAAATTTTTGAAGGAGAATCTCAAAAAATTAATTTAAAAGTAAAAAAAGAAGGAGAAGTAAAAGGAAGTGATTTTAAGTGTCCCTCCCAAGTAGAGTTGGCAAACCCCGATCTGCATATAGCAACCATAACAGACAAGAAAACAGAATTAGATATTGAAATTACTGTTCAAAAAGGCGTTGGCTATGTGCAAAAAGATCAAATTAAAAATGCGCCAGCCGGAACAAAACCGGGAATCGGGTCAATTGCATTAGACGCAATATTTACTCCAATAAAAAATGTGAATTTTCAGGTTGAAAACATGCGCGTGGGAGACAGGACTGACTTTGATAAATTAAGTTTAGAAATTGAAACAGACGGCACAATTTCTCCGGAAGAAGCATTTTTTGAAGCTTGCGATATTTTGATAAAGCATTTCAATATAATTTTTTCCGCCCAAGGCGGACTCGCCTCGGGCGAGGAGGGCTCAAAAAAACCCGAAATTAAAAAAACAAAAAAGACAAAAATCGTTGCCAAAAAAACAGCAAAGAGAACCAAGAAATAGAATTTACAATTATATAATGAGAAAAAGAATTAGAAAAAGAAAATTCTCTCTGAAAAAAGGGCCCAGAAAACAGCTTTTGAGATCATTAGCTAATAACTTTTTTTTACACGGGAAAATAAAAACCACAGAAGCCAAGGCAAAAGAATTGAGGTCAAAAGTTGAAAAAATGATTACAAGGGCAAAAAATGTTACGGTTTCAAACAGAAGATTATTGTCTCAAGAGTTGACTCCCCAGACGTCAAAAAAAGTTTTTGAAGAAATAGCCCCTAAATATAAAGACAGAAAAGGAGGATACACAAGAAGCATAAAACTGGGTCCCCGCAGTTCAGATGGAGCTAAAATGGTAATTATTGAGTTAGTTAAATAAACATGGAAAAAATCAAAAGACCTGCCTCATCGGGTAAAAAAACAATCACAGTAGACGCAGAAAATAGATCGCTAGGCCGGCTTGCAGTGGAGGTTGCAGTTTTGCTGCGCGGAAAAAATAAGCCAGATTTTGTGCCCTATAAAGATATGGGGGACACAGTTGTTATTAAAAATGTAGATAAGATGAGGTTCACTGGCAACAAACTAGAAAACAAGAACTATTTTCACTTTACAGGATATTTGGGGAATATGAAAAAAGCAACTTTAAAAGAATTTTTAGAAAAAAGAGGACCTCAAGAGGTATTAAGAAAGGCCGTTATGGGAATGCTAACTAAAAACAAATTAAGAGCAAGACAAATAAAACGCTTGCGATTTGAATAATATATATTTATATGCCAAAGACCACAAAAAAGACAACTAAAAAAACTACAAAAAAACAGGAACCAAAAATTCCTGCTACTGAAAGCACAAAAAAAGAAAAAGAGTCAGCCATTAAGCCAGACCGTTATATTGAGGCAGTAGGAAGAAGAAAGACAGCGGTGGCCAGGGTTCGTTTGTTTACAAAAGGAGACAAAGAATTTTTAGTGAATGGAAAGCCTTACGACCAATATTTTCAAACAGGAGACGATAAAGAAACAGCAGTGGCTTCAATGAACAAAATGAAGTGTTTGGATAAGTTTAGTGTTACAGTAAAGGTAAAAGGAGGGGGACATACAGCTCAAGCAGAGGCAGTAAGGCACGGAACAGCAAGGGTTTTAGTTGATTTTAACCAAAATTTTAAAAAGCGCTTAAGAAAAGCAGGTTTTCTTACCCGTGACTCAAGAAAAAGAGAAAGGAAGAAATTCGGATTGAAAAGAGCCAGAAGAGCTCCTCAATGGTCAAAACGTTAAAAAAAATCCCTGAAAGGGGATTTTTTATTTTTATGGGGTGAGTTTTTCAGACATTATCAGTATTTTTTCAGTTAATATGTAAAGTTTTCCTGATTGATTTATGTAAAGTGTTTGCGGGCTTTTTGTTTGAGGCAGGGAAACTGTGTTTGTATTTCCCCGGTAATCAATTTCTGAAATTATAATTTTATCTCCGGCATTAAAGATTATATAGTGGTTGTTCAGCCATTGGCAGTTTGATGTTTCAGACCCAGCAAACAAAAGCTTCGCATTGTTTTCTGTAAAGCCGTTTTTTTGCGGCAAATAAATATATATTTTTTCTTCATTCCAAAAAACAAGGCTTTCTTTATCCGGTGAAATCAAAATTTCATAACTGCCTCGGGCAACAGGAAAGCTTTCAAAAGTTTTTGCGCTTTGGTCGAATAGCAAAGTTGAATCGCTGTCTTGCAAAAATATTTTTCCGGAAACATTGCTTATTTTATATTCTTTTGATAAAGATAAATTTATTTTTTCTTCGTTTTTAGTGCTGATTAAGGCGCCAGAAAGACTTGATTCATTTAAGCTACCCTCTGAAGAAAGCCACAAAAAATTATTTCCTAAAAAGTCATAAGAAATTAAATTTTTTATAATAGCTTTTGGCGTGTTGTTTTTTAACGAATAGAGTATGTTATTTTCTTCATAAAAAATTTCTTCTGGGTTTTCTGGGTTGAACGAGACTTGTTGTGAATTTTTATCTAGGTAAGGCAGGCGGGCGGCGACAGGGGTTTCATTGCTTGCATCAAAATTATAATAAAGAATATCTGAAAGTACTTGGATTTTTATTAAAGCCACAGGCGAATTTTCGTGCCATTTTATATCTAAAACCTTTCCCGCTACAGCTGCATATGTTTCTTTTGATTCTTCTGGCTTGTTTATATTAAAATATTTGAGTTCTATGCTTTTTGCTCCTTGGGCGGCTGTTAAAACATTTTGATTGTCAGGCGAGATAGAAAAGTAATCAATTTCTTTTGCTATTGTTTCAAAAGCTAAAGATCTTTTAAATAAGGTTATGTTTTCTAATTTCGTGACTGTTTTTTCTTCAACAGGCAAAGTTTTTGAATAACCGTAGTAGCCGTCTTTTTCAATGGATATGGTGTGCTCTTTTGGCAGCAAGCTCTGAACAAAAACTGCATTGGAAAAAAATCCGGGCTTTGAAAATGTTTTATAATCAATAATAATTTGGTCAGCTGAAGGAAACGTTCTTACATAAATTCCTCCCGTTCCAACAATTTCTTTTTTCTCAAAATCGAACCTGTATCCCATTGAATATCCAATTAAAAAAGGAGCCGCCGTTAAAAAACAGATAACGCAAAAAAGTAATATTAACAGCCGGGTTTTCTTATTCATTATGCTGTAATGTTAGCACAAGGAGCCGGTTTTTTCCAGAGTTTTGGCACTTTACAATATAGGTTTTTTAGATTAGGATTAGTTTATAGTAAAACACTCAACATGGAAAAATTTGTTATCCAAGGCGGAGTAAAATTATCGGGAGCTGTACCAGTTAACGGCGCAAAAAATTCTGCTCTCAAAATTTTAGCAGCCCTCATTCTCTCAGATGAAAAGTGCCGCATATTAAATTTTCCGTTTATTGAAGACACCTTAAATGCCATTGAGATTTTAGAAAAATTGGGCGCTAAAACAGAAATAGATAAAAAAAATAGGATAGTAGAGATTGACCCTTCTGGTATAAAAAACACTGAGTTGGATGAGGTTTTAGTGCGCAGGCTTCGCAGTTCAATTTTGTTTGCCGGCCCGCTTTTAGCTAAATTCGGCAAAGTCAGAATGAACCACCCTGGAGGATGCGTTATTGGCAAAAGGCCTATAGATTTATTTTTGGACGGGTTTGAAAAAATGGGCATTAGTGTTGAGCTTTTTGACGAGGGCTTTGAGTTAACAGTTGGAAAAAAACACATAAAAGGAGCTGAAATATTTTTTCCCCAAGTTACTGTTACAGGCACTGAAGCCATGATGATGACAGCTGTGTTGGCTGAGGGTAGAACAATTTTAAGAAATTGCGCAATGGAGCCAGAAATTCCTGCTTTAGCTGAGTATTTAAATAATTGCGGGGCTAAAATAAAGGGAGCTGGCACAAACACAATTGAAATTGAGGGTGTAGAGAAAATTTCTGGCGGTGAATTTAAGGTTGTTCCAGACCGCATTGAAGCTGGAACTTTTGTTATGATGGGCTTGCTTACAAACAGCGAGATAAAAGTTGAAAATTGCATGCCAGAGCATTTAGGAGCTTTACTTCCGGTTTTAAAAGAAGCCGGCGCAGAACTTGAAATAGGGGATGATTTTATTATTACAAAGCCTAGTTCATTAAAAGCAACTTCAATTGTGACACATGAATATCCTGGATTTGCCACTGATTTACAGCCCCCATATACTCTTTTAATGACACAAGCTAAGGGGCAGTGCATTATACATGAATCAATTTTTGACGGGCGCTTATTTTTTACAGATCGGCTTTCTAGTATGGGAGCAAACATAATAATGTGCGATCCGCACAGAGTGGTTGTAAACGGCCCCACAAAACTTATGGGCAAAAAATTAACCAGTCCGGATTTGAGAGCAGGAATAACCTTGGTTTTAGCTGGAATGGTAGCTGAGGGAACAACAACTATTGAAAATATTTATCAGGTTGATAGGGGATACGAAAAAATAGAAGAAAGATTGCAAAAGATTGGAGCAGGTATTAAAAGAATAAAAGAATAATTTTTATGTTTTCTAACAAAATAGCAATAGATCTCGGAACTTGTAATTCTCTTGTTTATTTGCAGGGTAAGGGGGTTGTTTTGTATGAGCCGTCAGTTGTGGCTATTTCTTTAGCTGACAACAAAATTTTAGCAGTAGGCGAAGGAGCCAAAGAAATGATAGGCCGCACGCCGGCTGACATTAAGGTCTACCGGCCGTTAAAAGACGGGGTTATTGCTGATTACAGGGTGACCCAGGCAATGATGAGATATTTTATAAATAAAACAGCAAAAGGTCCAAGGATTTTAAAGCCAGAACTTATAATTTCAGTGCCAGCTGGCATAACAAGCACTGAGCGTAGGGCTGTTATTGAGGCATCTCTTTCTGCTGGGGCCAAACAGGCATATGTTGCAAAAGAGCCGGTTTTAGCTGCTATTGGAGCCGGTATTCCAATAAATTCATGTTCTGGGCATATGATAATCAATATTGGAGGGGGCACGTCAGAGGTGGCTGTAATTTCTCTTGGAGGCATTGTTGCTTGGCATTCTGTTAGGGTGGCTGGAGATAAAATAGACGCAGCCATAGCTGAATACATTAAAAAGAAATATAACCTAGCTATTGGAACCCAGTCAGCTGAAGAAATTAAGATAAAAGTAGGCACAGCCCTGCCTCAAAAAGAAGTAAGATTTTTGGAGATACAAGGAAGGGATTTAATTCTTGGTTTGCCAAGAAACATTAAAATTTCAAATAATGAAGTTTGCGAGGCAATATCAGATGTGTTAGCTGAAATTATTTCAGCTGCAAAACAAGTTTTATCAGAAACTCCACCAGAACTTTCAGCTGATATAATGAACAAGGGGATTATAATGGCAGGCGGGGGCGCTTTGCTTCCAAAAATAAACGAGCTGGTTGCCCAGAGCACAGGCGTACCATGTTTTGTTGCAGAAGAGCCATTGTTTTGCGTAGTAAAAGGGACAGGGACTGTTTTAGAACATTTGGATGATTACAAAAAGGTGGTAATGTCAAAGAAATAGCGCTATTTCGCTCGCCAACAGAATTTTTTCTGCGGGGAGAGCCTCTCTACGGGGCACCCTCTCCTCGAAAAAATTTATTGGCTCGCTTCATTTATTAGATGCTAGTAGGTCACAAAAAACAGTGGGATTTTTTAAAAAGTAAGTTTGAGTCAGGCCATTTAGCTCATGCATATTTGTTTGCGGGCGAGGAAGGCATTGGCAAAAAAACTTTTGCAAGAGAATTCACAGGTTTTATTGGATGCAAATTCCCTGATTTAATGTTTGTTGAATCTGAAGAAAAAGAGTCTGCCTCTTCTCAAGACGGGATTTCTATTTCAAAAATAAGAGAAGTCCAAAAATTTTTAAGCTATAAATCCTACAACGGGGGCTATAAATCAGTTATTATAGATTCAGCTGAGATAATGAGCCAGGAAGGGCAAAACTGTTTTTTAAAAACGCTCGAAGAGCCAAAAGGAAAGACCATATTATTTTTGATAACATCAAAGCCAGATATGCTTTTAGGCACAATAACTTCCAGATGCCAAATTGTTAAGTTCTTTAGGCCCTTGTCTTTACCCGTTAATAAAGAAAAAACAGAAAAAGAAAAGAAAATTTTGAATGAAGTAGCTCCCGTTATCAACTCAACCCTTGCAGAAAAATTTAAATATGTAAAATCATTAGATTTTAAAAAGCAAGACCCAATTGAAATTATTACTGCCTTGCAAAAGCATTTTAGAAAGCAGCTATTAAATAATTTTTCAGATAAAAAAGCAAAAAAAGCATTAGAGATATCTGAAGAAATAAGCCAAAAATTATTATTTACTAACGCCAATCCAAAATTAGCTTTAGAAGTATTATTAATGGAAATTTAATATGAGTTATAAAGAATTTATAGATAAATCAAAACCAGAATTTGAAAAGGCCTTAAAATTTTTAGAGCAGGAGTTAGCAAAAATAAGGACCTCAAGAGCCACGCCTTCTTTGGTTGAAGACATACAGGTGGATGCTTTTGGGTCAAAATTTGCATTGAAACAATTGGGAGCTATTTCAACTCCTTCAACAAACCAGATTGCAATACAGCCGTGGGATGCTTCATATATAGAGCCAATAGAAAAAGCCATTTCTAATTCAGGGCTTGGAATGTCGGTTGCGGTTGATAAAAACCTTATAAGGTTGAGTTTGCCCTTGCTCACAGAAGAGTACAGGCAGGCGTTAAGTAAAATATTAAATGAAAAAGCTGAACAAACAAGGCAAATAGTAAGGCGTTTGAGAGAGGATGTTTGGAACAAAATACAATCAGCTGAAAAAGCAAAAGAAATTTCAGAAGATGAAAAATTCAAAGGAAAAGATGATTTGCAAAAAATTGTTGATGATTACAACGAAAAAATTAAAAATCTAGTGGACAAAAAGAAAAACGAAATTGCTTAAATAAAAAATATCAATATGTTGTTTTCTTCAATCTTAATTTTAGCATTAGCATTTTTTAGCTTAATCGCCTTGATGGTTGTCCATGAATTTGGGCATTTTATTGTAGCTAAAAAATTTGGAGTAAGGGTTGATGAATTTGGAATTGGTTATCCGCCACGGTTATTTGGGAAAAAAATTGGGGAAACAATTTATTCTATAAATTTGTTGCCCCTGGGGGCTTTTGTAAAAATTTATGGGGAAGAAGGCGGGGTAGATGATTACAGAAGTTTTGCAAACTTAAAAATTTGGCAAAGGGTTTTGATTGTAATCGGTGGAGTGGTTGCTTTTTGGATAGCAGCCATAATTATTTTTTCTGTTGTGTTTGCTATGGGAGCTGACATTCCTGTAGGTGACCAGGATATGTCAGGCGTTTCAAAAACAGAGGTAAAAGTTGTTTCTGTTACTCAAGATTCTCCAGCTGGATCTGCTGGAATTAAAATAGCTGATACAATTAAATCAGTTGAGGTTGATGGCTTGGTTTTACAGATTAACAAGATTGAAGATTTTCAAAAAGCCTCAGAAGAATATAAGGGGAGGGAAGTAAATGTTTTAATTGAAAGAGATGGAGGAGAATTGAGTGTTATCCTGACTCCAAGAATCTCGCCCCCCGTAGGGCAGGGGCCGGCTGGGATAGGGCTCCAAAGAATGGCAACTCTTATTGAAAAATATCCCTGGTACACAGCTCCTTGGCACGGCATAGCTTATACTTGGCAAACAACAGTTGAAGGTATAAAAGGATTTTATCTTATTTTTTCAAATTTAATAACAGGAAAAGGCGCGCCAGAAGGAGCTTCGTTTTTAGGTCCGCTTGGGATTACTGTATTTTTGGCTAATGCGGCGAGTTATGGAACAGGATTTTTCCTGTATTTTATAGGAATAGTTTCTGTTTTTGTGGCTATTTTTAACTTATTTCCAATCCCGGCTTTAGACGGCGGAAAACTGATTTTTTTGATTATTGAAAAGATAAAAGGCAAACCAGTGTCTCCTAAAATTGAACAAAATATAACAGTTGTGTTTTTTCTAATATTAATTATTTTTTCGATTTTTGTGACAATAAGGTTTGATATCCCGCGTTTCATTGATTTTATAAAAGCATCATTAAGTTCATAAAAAACATGAAGCAGTCAAAATTATTTTATAAAACAGTTAAACCCGCCTCTGCCAATGGCTTCGGCGAGGCAAGGGAAAACATCGCTATCTCCCACGAGCTTTTAACAAGCGCTGGGTTTGTGGACCAGTTGGCAGCCGGGGTTTATACTCTTCTGCCATTGGGTTTTAGGGTGTTAAAAAAAATTGAAAATATAATCAGGCAAAACATGGAAGACATTGGAGGACAAGAAATTTTAATGCCAGCTTTAAATCCAAAAGAAAACTGGCAAAAAACTGGCAGATGGGATAGCTTAGACATTCTTTTTAAAACAAAAGGTGCAAATGATAAGGAATACGCTTTAGCCCCAACTCACGAGGAAGTGGTTTCGCCTTTAGCTAAAAAAATTATTTTTTCTTATAAAGACCTGCCTTTTTATGTTTTTCAAATACAAGATAAATTCAGGAATGAGCTAAGGGCAAAATCCGGAATTTTGAGGACAAGAGAGTTTTTGATGAAAGATTTGTATTCTTTTCATGCAGACCAAAAAGATTTGGATGCTTATTATGAAAAGGTAGCAAAGGCCTATGTAAATATTTTTAAAGAATGCGGAATTGGAAAAACAACATACCGAACTTTGGCTTCCGGCGGGAGTTTTTCAAAATATTCACACGAATTTCAAACAGTAACTGATGCTGGCGAAGATGTAATTTTAGTTTGTAAAAAATGCTCTATGGCAATTAATAAAGAAATAATTTCAGAAAACAAAACTTGCCCTAAGTGTGGCGGATCTGAATATGAAGAAAAAAAGGCAGTTGAGGTGGGGAACATATTCAATCTTGGAACAAAATATTCTTTGCCATTTGATCTGAAATTCAGGGATAAAGATGGATCTGAAAAGCCGGTTTTGATGGGATGTTATGGTATAGGGCTGAGCCGGCTTTTAGGAGCCATTGTTGAGGTTTGCCATGATGAAAAGGGGATTGTTTGGCCAAAATCAGTAGCTCCGTTTTTGGTGCATTTAATCAGCATTGAAAAAAATAATAAAGTTGAAAACGCGGTAAAAAAAATATACACAGATTTGCAAAAGAGAAATATTAATGTATTATACGACGATAGGGCAGATAAAACTGCAGGCGAAAAATTTGCAGAAGCCGATTTAATTGGAATTCCATACAGGGTCGTTGTATCAGAAAAAACATTGGCTAAAAATTCTGTAGAAGTAAAAGAAAGAAGCAAAAAATCTGTCAAATTAGTAAAAATTAAGAACTTGAAATTTTAATGGCTAGTAGCAATATGGGTAAACTTTTTTCATTTTTATCTGTGGATATGGCAATTGATTTGGGCACTGCCAATTCTTTAGTTTATGTAAAAAACAGGGGAATAATCATAAACGAGCCGTCAGTAGTTGCTGTAAATACTAAAACCGGTCAGATTTTAGCTATTGGAGAAGAAGCAAAAAAAATGGTTGGCCGGACCCCAGCTTATATCTCAGCCACAAGGCCCTTGGTAAGCGGAGTTATTTCTGATTTTGAAGTGACAGAGCAGATGCTGAAATATTTTATTGAAAAAGCAGCTACGTCAGGCAGAAAAATGTTTGGATTGGGGTATATGCCCCGTGTAATTATCGGCATTCCTTGCGGAGTAACTGAAGTTGAAAAAAAAGCTGTAAGAGATGCGGCAAAAAATGCGGGAGCCAGGACAGTGTTTTTAATTGAAGAGCCCTTGGCTTCTGCTATTGGGGCAAAACTCCCGATTCAGGATGCAGGAGGAAATTTTGTTGTTGATATTGGAGGCGGAACAACAGAGGTGGCTGTAATTTCTTTGGGTGGAATTGTGGTATTTAGAAGCTTGAGAGTTGCGGGTGATAAATTAAATGATGACATTATCCAATTTGCCCAAAAAGAATATAAACTTTTGATAGGGGAAAGGACCGCAGAATTAATCAAAATAAGCATCGGTTCTGCCATGCCGTTAAAGGAAAAAAAGGAAATGGCCATGCGCGGAAGGAATTTAGTTACCGGCCTCCCAGAAGAGGTGGTTGTGTTTAATGATGATGTGCAAAGGGCGCTTGACCGTTCAGTAAAACAAATTATAGATGCTATTAAAACAACTATTGAAGAAACCCCTCCAGAGCTTTTAGCAGACGTAATGTCAAATGGAATCTACTTGGCAGGAGGGGGGTCTTTGTTAAGGGGGCTTGATGCGCTAATTTCCAAGGAAACAAAAATGCCCTGTAAAATAATTGATGACCCTTTGACCTCCGTGGTCAGGGGAGCTGGCATTGCTTTAGAAAACATAGACACCTTAGCTGACGTAATGTCAAAAGACGAGGAAGACATAATGCCATTTTAGCTTTTTTTATTTTTTGTTATTATTATTTAATGATTTCAAAACAAGAAGTTGAGCGTATTGCAAAATTAGCCCGGTTGGAATTAACTGAAAAAGAAATTGTAAAAATGCAGAAAGACCTGTCTCTGATTTTGAATTATTTTGATGTGCTAAAAAGTGCTCCGAAAAAAAACATGGGGGCTCAGGCAGAAAAACGCAGAAATGAATTAAGAACAGACGAACCAAGAAAAAGCCAGATTTCAGATGAAATTATGGGAGGCGTTCCAGACAAGAAAAATGATTACATAAAAGTTAAAAGCATATTTTAAGTTGGAATTAAATAATCTTACAATCAAAAAATGCCATGAAGGCCTTAAGAAAAGGGAGTTTTCTTCAGTTGAACTGACAAAAGCGCATTTAGAAAAAATAAAACAAACAGACAAGGAATTAAATGCCTTTTTATCTGTTTTTGAAGATTCGGCATTAGCTGAAGCAGAATCAGCTGATGCGGCCTTTGCCAAAGGCTACGGCGCACAAGACAAAAAAATCAGTATGCTGACAGGTGTGCCGTGTTCTGTAAAAGATGCAATTTTGGTTGAGGGGCAAAAGTGTACAGCCGGTTCAAGGATTTTAGAAAATTATAAAGCCCCTTATGATGCAACCGTGATAAAAAAGTTAAAAGAGCATGGAAGTGTTATTTTAGGGAAAAACAATTTAGATGAGTTTACAATGGGGGGCTCTGGAGAAAATTCAGCATTTGGCCCTACAAAAAACCCGCACGACAAGACAAGGGTTGCTGGAGGAAGTTCTTCTGGTTCTGCTGGGGCAGTGGCAGCCAATCAAGCTGTTTTTTCTTTAGGTTCTGACACAGGGGGCTCAATAAGGCAGCCAGCTTGTTTTTGCGGAATTGTGGGATTATCTCCAACTTACGGAGCTGTTTCAAGATACGGATTGATTGCGCACGCTTCTTCGTTAGACCAGATAGGCCCATTGGCAAAGAGCGTTGAAGATGCAGAAATTATTTTTGATGCTATCTCTGGGAAAGACCTTTTAGATGCCACCTCAGTTGAATATAAATATGAGCAAGCTAAAAACAGCAAACAGCCCGTTGTTATCGGCGTGCCAAAAGAATATTTTAAAAAAGGGTTAGATTTTGAAGTTGAAGAAATAATAAAAAATGCAATTAAAAAAGCAGAGGACCAGGGTTTCAAAATAAAAGAAATAAGTTTACCATCAACCGAATATGCTCTTGCTTGTTATTATATAGTTGGCCCTTCTGAAATTTCTGCTAACTTAGCAAGATTTGATGGAATAAGATACGGACTGTCTCAGCAAGAAGGAGATTTGTCAAATGTTTATTTAAAAAGCAGAGGAAAGGGTTTTGGAGCAGAGCCAAAAAGGAGAATTATGATTGGGACATATTGTTTATCTTCTGGTTATTACGACGCTTATTACAAAAAAGCGCAGGAAGTGCGCGAGTTGATAAAGCAAGATTTTAAAAAGGCCTTTTCCGCCAAAGGCGGATCCGCCTCGGGCGGAGGGGTGGATTTATTATTTTGCCCAGTTTCTCCTTTTCCAGCATTTAAAATTGGGGAAAAGGCAGGTGATCCGCTTTCAATGTACTTAGCTGATATTTATACTGTAGCTGTAAAATTAGCTGGTGTGCCAGCGCTTTCTTTGCCTGCCGGCAGAACCAAAGGCAACCTTCCTGTTGGGCTTCAAATAATCGGGAACCATTTTGAAGAAAATAAGATTTTTAGTATTGCCTCTCAATTAGAAGAAGTGCTAAAATAAAACAATGTCTTGGGATCAATTCTACAACTTGCTTGGAATTAAGGATTTTATTTATTTTATTTCTT
Source organism: uncultured Candidatus Saccharibacteria bacterium (assembly GCA_964397155.1). Taxonomy (GTDB): domain Bacteria; phylum Patescibacteriota; class Minisyncoccia; order Minisyncoccales; family Staskawiczbacteraceae; genus XYD1-FULL-39-28. The sequence goes on along the minus strand of CAYNHB010000004.1, from coordinate 14,251 downwards.
CTCCTGAGCTTCAGGAAACGCTTTTTCCTGTAAAGCTTGTTTTTGTTGCTTCGGCGATGTTCTTTCTGGCTTACGTTATTTATTTTATGCTTAATTCTTCCTGGCTACAGTACAAGTTTTTAGAAGACGTAACAGAATTTTTTTCTTGGCAGGCGTATGGGGTGAAAGAGATAGCCAAACGTTGGGAAAAAATTAAAAATAGAATAAAATCTGGCATAGAAGATGATTTCAAGCTGGCTGTTATTGACGCAGAAGATTTTTTAAATGAAATGCTTGAGAAGGGCGGATACGAAGGCAAGGATTTTGAAGAATCAATCCAAAAAACAGGACGACTTTTATCGTCCATAGAAAAAGATCTTATGTTGGCCCATGAAGTGAGAAATTCTGTTGTTTATGATCCAGATTTTAAATTGTCAGCAGAGCAGGCAAAAAAAATATTAAATATTTTTGAGTCAGCAATAAATACCGTAGGATTGTCTTAAACTAAAACATGGGGGCTGCTAACAGCATCACCATACTTATTGCGACCAAGCTTATTAAAATAATCCAAATAATTTTGAAGAATTTTTTTGTTTTTATTTTCATTGCTGTGTATTATATAATATTTTATGGTACCAGATTTTAACAAAAAAAGAAAGGGAGAATTTTCTTGGAGCAAATTTTTGCTCCCTATAGGTGGCGTGTTTCTTGTTGCGATAATGGTTGCTTTGGTTTTGGTTGATTTTAATATGTATAGGAAGCGAAAAGAATTAATTTCTAAGGTTGAATTTTATCAAAACCAGATAGATGAGATAGAAAAAAGCAACAAAGAATTAAGAAATGAAATTGATAATGCAGATAATATTGAGTATTTAGAAAAAATTGCATACGAACAATTAGGAGAACAAAAGCCCGGCGAAAAAGCAGTAATTTTTATTGCTCCAGAACAAAACTTAGAAGAGCAACAGGAGTTAGAAAGTTTTTGGACAGGGTGGCTAGGGGGACTGTTGAATCGGATTAAAAATTGGTTTTAGTTTTGCGGGTATGGTTCAGTGGTAGAACATATCCTTCCCCCGCTCGCCCACAAGGTGGGCGAAGCGAGGCTCGCCCCGTCCACCTCGCCCCGAAGGGGCGGGCGAGACAGGGGCGGCAAGGCAAGATACGGTTTTAACTTTTTAATAAAATGTTCTTAGTATATATTTTACAAAGTTTGAAAGATAAATGCACTTATGTAGGTTTTAGCGATAATGTCGAAAAGAGACTGATTAGGCATAATCAGGGTTGCGTTAATGCAACAAAACACAGACGGCCTTTCAAAATTTTATTTACAGAAGAAGCAAAAGATATGCAAGAAGCAAAGAAAAGAGAAAAATATTGGAAAAGCGGAGCGGGAAGGCGAAAATTAAAATATTTTTTTGAAAACGGATTTCCAGATAATAACGCGGGTATGGTTCAGTGGTAGAACATATCCTTCCCAAGGATATGACACGGGTTCGATTCCCGTTACCCGCTCCGTTAAATAATTAGTAAAAATTGGGTTTAGAATAGTTTCTATTTTTAGAAATTAGAATAATCTCATTTATAATAATATGTTTGGATTTTTTAGCAGAAGAGAATCTGCAGAAACTCTTGAAGGGTTTTCTGCAGAGAGGACTCTTTTAGAGAGTTCTCCCGGAGTTGTTAGAAAAAAAATAGGCGAGTCTTTAAAAACGACCAGAGGAGAAGCCGTAAAGGAGGATTTAAATCTGGAAAGTTCCCCGCATCTCCTAAGGCATCTAGAAAATATTAATAATATTAGAACAGGGCTGCCCGATTCATCTATTGAACCTTTGTCGGTTGAAAGGAGTGATGATGATTCTCGGGAGATAATTTCACAAAAAGTTGATAAGATGATTGAGGCTCATAGCAAGGATGGTGAGGCTACTGGAAATTGGGGAGAATTTCTTAGGTATGCATCGCTTGCCAGGTCAGAATTTCCAGAGAAAGGCGCTAAAATAGAAAGCATTGTCAGCAGGTGTTTTGAAGGAGAAAAGGGGATAAAGAAGTTTATTGAGACTGGCATCGCAGAGTTTACAGAAGAAAAATCAGATGTCCCCGAAGGTGGGTTGGAAGCAGCAAGATTGGCTTTGTCTGTTTGTTCTACTGAAGAACAAATACAAGAAATAAGAGGCGCTGCCCAGCAATATTCTGCGGAGAACATGGCGCGTTTTAGAGTTGCCAGAAACGAAAGAAATTGGGAAGAAGTTGCTAGAATTGGTTCTTCTATGAGGGTTGTTTTTCCAGAAAAAAGTAAAAAAGTAACAAAAGCACTATCTGGCGGAGGTCGGCACTTAATGGAAGAAGATTTTAAAAGATCTATTGAAGAAGGCGACATGAGAAAAACAGCTAAATTTGCAGCAGATTTGAGGGTTTTTGGGGCCAGAGAGGTAGAAGTAACTCCAGACATAATAAGGATAGAAGATTAATTTGTCAGTAAAGCAAACTGCCGATGTAGCTCAGTGGTAGAGCAACTCTTTCGTAAAGAGTAGGCCGTCGGTTCAAATCCGACCATCGGCTCTTTTTTAATATAAAAAAATATGTTAAGTTAAATGTAATATGGCAGACTTAACTGATAAAATACAAGAACTTGAAAAATCCCTCCAGCACATGGAGGACTGTCTTTGATTTTAAAGAAAAGAAAAAGCAAGTTGAGGATTTAGAAAGGCAATCCCAAAAGCCCAATTTTTGGGACGATAATAAAAAAGCAGCAAAAATCAGCCAGGAAATATCTGACTTAAAGCAAGACATTGAAAACTTGGATTTTTTTAGGAAAGAAATAAACGATATTAAAACACTAAGCGGTTTGAAGGAAGACGATGAAAAATTTTTAAAAGACCTAGAAGAAAAATACAGCGACTTACAGAAAAAAATAAAAAAAGAAGAAAATAAAATTTTTCTTTCCGGAAAGTATGCTAAAAATAACGCGCTTTTAGAAATTTTTTCTGGGGCTGGCGGCCAGGACTCACAAGATTGGGCGACTATGCTTTTAAGGATGTACCAGAGATATTGCGACACCAAGGGCCTCAAAACAGAAATTTTGCATCAGGCGTTTGGTGATGCAGGCGGACCTGATGGCAGAATTGGCACAAAATCAGTAACTTTGGAAATTAAGGGAAACTATGCTTACGGATTTTTGAAAAAAGAATCGGGTGTGCACCGGCTTGTAAGGATTTCTCCCTTCTCCGCAAAAAAATTAAGGCATACCTCTTTTGCTCTTGTAAACGTTTTACCGGAAATACCAAAAGGTGATGTTGATGTTAAAATTAATGCAGAAGATTTGAAAACAGACACCTTTAGGGCTTCAGGCCCCGGCGGGCAATATGTTAATAAGACCGAATCAGCTATTAGAATAACGCACTTGCCAACAGGTATTGTTGTTTCTTGCCAAACAGAACGGCTCCAGGGTAAAAATAAAGACAAGGCGATGAAAATATTATATGCAAAATTAAGCCAGTTGAAAGAAGAAAGCCATAAGAAAAAAATGAAAGAAATAAAAGGGGGAGATATTTCTGCTTCCTGGGGAAATCAAATAAGATCTTATGTCCTGCATCCTTATAAAATGGTAAAAGACTTGCGCACCCAGTATGAAAGCTCGGACCCCGAAGCAGTTTTAGACGGCGACTTAGAAGAATTCATAGAAGCAGAACTTAGATTGCCATCTTAACATATGTTAAGATAAGTATTATATTAGAAAATAGTTTATGTATTATTTTGCTACACCACATGTAAATACAAATGTTAAAGGTAATACTTTGGATTTTGAAAAGCTTGATAGGAATGAAAAACTTTGCAAACAACTTGAAAAAAACGGATTTAAGATTTTTTTGCCGTATCGCGATGCCGATCAGGATTTGGTTGGCAAAGAACTATTAGAGAGAGAGTTGGAGGTAATAAAAAATTGTGATGGTATGATTGTGGCTTTGTCAAACACGAGAGGAATTTATATGGAAGCGGGGTATGGCAAAGCCTTAGGCAAGAAAATTATTGGGTTGAAAGTTGATGAAACCCGAGATTTTTCTGATTGGGGAAAAGCATTTTTCGATTATATTGCCGAAAATGTCGACGATTTAGTAAAATATTTCAAAGAAAACATAAAATAATCATCTTAACATATGTTAAGATAAAATATGGCGAGCAAATTAGTGAAAAAAATAGTAAAAAAAGATTTTTATACTACAAGTGAACTGGCTAAGGTTTTGGGGATAAGCAGAATTTCAGTTTTCTATAGATTAGGCAACGGTTCAATAAAAGGTTGCAAAATGGGCCGTAATTTCGTGATATTTAAAAGGGATATTAATATAAATAAGCTAAAATCAATGTTGAGAAAGTAGTATGATTAAGTTTGATAAAGTTACAAAAATTTATCCTACCCATTCTTCAAGTGGATCGCCGACTGCTGTTTTACAGGATGTTTCTCTTGAGATAGCAGAAGGAGAGTTTGTTTCTATTGTGGGCAAATCAGGGGCCGGAAAAACAACACTAACTCGCCTTATTCTTGGCTTAGAAGAAACAACTTACGGAGAAGTTTATTTTAAAGGCAAAAATTTGCGGGAAGCCACCTCTTCTGAAATCCAGAAATTAAGAAGAAGCATTAGCGCCATATATCAGGATTACAAACTTTTACCAGCCAAAACAGTTTACGAAAATGTGGCTTATATTTTAGAGGTTGAAGGCAAGGGGTACAAGGAAATTAAAAAAGAGGTGTCTAAAGTTCTTGAACTTATTGGCTTGAACGATAAGGCAGACAATTTTCCAAAAGAGCTTTCTGGCGGAGAGCAGCAGCGGCTGGCTATTGCAAGAGCTTTGGTTGGAAAACCGGAAGTTATAATAGCAGACGAGCCCACTGGAAACCTTGATCCTTATAATACATACGAAGTTGTTTATCTTTTAGAAAAAATAAATAAAGCCGGTGCCACTATAATTCTGCTTACTCACGACCGGGAAATAGTAAATAAATTAGGCAAGAGAGTTGTTACTTTGGTAAATGGCAGGATTATCAGAGACGAAAAAGAAGGTCAATTTATTATTTAAAAATTTTATGTTGCAAAATTTAGCCCGTGTTATAAAGTTTTCTATTAATAATTTAAGCAGAAACAAAGGCGTTTCTGTTGCAACTGTTTTTGTTTTAGTTGTGGCTATTATGGTGGTAACTGGATTGTTTTTTTTCCAGGGGATGGTAAGTCATTTAACAGAAGAAATACAGGACAAAATAGATATTACAGCGTATTTTCAGGAAGACACGATAGAGCAGGACATTTTGGCTGTAAAAGACGAAATTCTTAAAATGTCCCCAAATATAAAAAGCATAGAGTATATTTCAAAGGAGCAGGCAATGGCTGATTTTGCTGAAAGGCACCAGGACAGCTTAGTTTTACAAAAGGCGCTTGAGGAAGTGGGGGAAAATCCTTTTTTGCCGTCTTTAAGTATTGTAACAAACGGAGAGCCGTCTCAATACGAGGAAATTTCTAATGCTCTTGAAACCTCGGCTTTTGGAAAATTGATATATAAAGTGGATTTTTCCCAGAAAAAAGATACCATAGAAAAAATTTATTCTTTAACCTCAAATATAAACAGGTTTGGGCTTATTCTAGGGATTGTTTTGGTGATTATTTCAATGCTGGTTGTTTTTAACACAATAAAAATTGCAACAGAAAACTCAAAAGACGAAATAAGCACAATGAAAATAGTGGGGGCTTCTGACTGGTTTATAAGGGGCCCCTTTATAATAGAAGGTGTTATTTATGGAGTTGTTGCGTTTTTGATTTGTATTTTGCTTTCTGTGTTGTTTGCATATTTTTTGTCTTCTAAAATTTCAATTGTCTTGTCTGGCTTTAGCATGTTTGATTATTTCTTGACTAATTTATGGATTTTTGCTTTAATCCAATTAGCTTTTGGGATAGGGGTGGGCGTAACTTCAAGTTTAATTGTTGTCAAAAGGCATTTGGAAGTTTAAATATTGCCGAGTCGTCTAATGGTAGTCGCCTCATCGGCGACCCGCCGAAGAGGCGGGGACAAAATTATGTTTTATGCATATGTGATAAAAAGCGTAAAAAATGGTAGATTTTATTATGGGTCCACGGATAATTTAAGGAGGAGATTTACAGAGCATAATAATGGGACGGGAGGTAAGTATACGAGCGATAACAGGCCTTTTGAATTAGTTTATTACGAGGCATATAATTCTTATGCTTTAGCTAAACAAGCTGAAAGATTTTACAAAAGCGGATATGGCAGAGAGGTATTAAAGAGCAAGTTGTCAATTAAATAAAATATTTCTGTGTAAAACTGCCGGGTCGTCTAGCGGTAGGACCGCGCCCTCTGGAGGCGTGTACCTTGGTTCGAATCCAAGCCCGGCAGCTTTGCACAGAAATAATACAGAAATAATATGGTAGTCGCCTCATCGGCGACCCGCCGAAGAGGCGGGGACACATCCCTCTGGAGGATGGTATCTTGGTTCCTCGCCAAAGGACGAGTCCGCCTCTGGCGGAGAATCTGCGCCATAGGCGCATGAGCCTTTGGCTCACAAGTCCCGCAGCATGCAAAAGTTACGTAACAGGTAACGTTACTCCTCACGTGAGGGGTGGTGTGCATAGAATATGCTTGACATGGGTTTTTGAGAGTTGGTATTATAAAGTATACAGTGCGGATATGCAGGGCCACTGTCTGAAAAACTGTTCGTCTTTTTAAGGAAGGCGGACAATTTCTCGGACAGTGGCAGCGCGGCTCTTGTGGCAACTCCCCGCGTGGGAACGGGGACTTCTGGTTTGGCAAACCTTTTCTCTTACTGGCTGGAGAGTCCCCAAATTCTCCGAAAAAAAAAGGCGTGCCAACCCCCTCCCCCAGTATTTCCCTGCCACTGTCCTCTTTGCTCTTTTCCATTTTCTCTCTTCTCATACCGCCCTAGGCGGAATTGTATCATATTGGGTCGCACGTCTCTCCGTGCGACCCTGTTTTCTTGTTTACTTTTTAAGATTTTTTTGGTAGAATTTATAAAATATAAGGGCGTGTAGTTCAGTGGTAGAACGCTGTCCTGATAAGACAGAGGTCGAAGGTCCGATTCCTTCCACGCCCACACTTATTCACAGTTGCAATAAAAAATAAAAAGAGTATAATAAATTTACAATTAAATAACATTATCAAGAGAGCGGTTAGAGCTCTGGCTCTGTGATCCGCCGACAACCTGCCCTGACAAAAGCTGTCGCATTTTGACGGGTAAGGTGCCAAGTCCAGCCCGAAAGGGAAAGATAAGCCCCATCTTCCTTTTCGGAAGATTTTTGTTTTTATATAATTAATTTTAAAATCATCATGATTTTTACACCAAAAACATACACAGTAGAAAGCGTTACGTCTGGCCATCCAGATAAAGTTTGTGACCAGATTTCTGACGCAATTTTAGACGAATGCTTAAAACAGGATCCAAACACTAGGGCCGGTATTGAAACATTTGGCAACCACGGGCTTTTGGTAATTGGCGGAGAAGTGACAACCAAAGCCAACTTTAACGCAGAAGAAATTGCAAGGAAAGTTTATAAAGATATTGGTTATGGGCAAGATTTAAAAATCATAACAGGCATAGTAAAACAATCTCCGGATATCGCGCAGGGAGTTGATACCGGAGGGGCAGGGGACCAGGGAATTATGTACGGTTTTGCAACAGATGAGACGCCGGAGTTTTTGCCTTTGACTGTTGTAAAAGTGCATGCTTTAGCAAAAGGTCTTGAAAACTTAAGAAAAAGCGGAGAGGTCTCTTGGCTGGGCCCCGACGGTAAAACCCAAATTACTGTAGAAAACGGGAAAATAAAGAATATTTTAGTTAGCTGTCAGCATTTAGAAAATGTATCACAGGAAGAAATAAAGCAATTTTTATCAGAAAAGCTGATAAAACCGATCATGGGAGATGTTGACGGTGTGGAGATTTTAGTAAACCCAACAGGAAGGTTTGTACAGGGAGGTTTTGAGGCAGATGCCGGCTTAACCGGAAGAAAAATAATGGTGGATACTTACGGCGGGTTGATAACTCATGGGGGAGGATGTTTTTCTGGAAAAGATCCAAGCAAAGTGGACAGGTCGGCGGCCTACATGGCAAGGTTTGCTGCAAAAAATTTGGTTGCCAATGGATTTGCAAAACAATGCCTGGTTTCTGTGGCTTATGCTATTGGAAAAGCAGAGCCATTGATGGTAGAGGCAACAAATGAAAAAGGAGAAAGCTTGGCCGACCTTGCAAAGCAAAAGTTTGATTTTAAGCCGAAGGCAATTATTGAAAGATTAAATCTTCGCCAGCCAATTTATCAACAAACAGCTGCTTACGGGCATTTTGGAAAAGAAAATTTGCCTTGGGAGCAGATTGTTGATATAAAATAATAATATGTTTATGTTTTCAAAAATAGACAAAAAAGTTTTAGTTATAGCGGCAGTTGTGTTAGCGCTTGTTGCACTGGCAGGAATTGGCATTTACAGACAATTTATGCAAAACCAGGTTGATATACAAAATTTTGCAGGAGGCGCCAGTACGCAAAATCCTGACCAAAATTCTGATGACGGGCAGGCTCAGATTGAATTAATAACCACAGACCAGCCGAACTCAGGAGGGCTGACAATTTGCAAGGATGAATGCGGAAATGGAACTTGCCAAATTGAAGACCCAGATTGCCCGGAAGAGCCCAGTATGAACTGCATATGCTCTGAAACAAAAGAAAACTGCCCCGCTGATTGCAACTAATAATGATTTAAAAACCGCCCCGCTGAGGCGGGGTTTTTTGTTGCGTTGGTTTGCATCAAGGTTTATAATAAAGTAATATGTCAGCTGAAGTTAAAATTTTAGTGGAGGGCTATACGAATGCTGATTCAATTGCTGAAAGCGGACAGGAAAAAACTTGCGCAACTGTTTCTTTGATTAGAGATGGCGATTTAACAATGGTTGTTGACCCCGGGGTTTTAGAGAACCAGCAAATTTTAATTGACGCGCTTTTAAGAGAGGGCTTGGGTGTAGATGACGTTGATGTGGTTTGTATTACCCATTCCCACATTGACCACTACAGAAATGTTGGGATGTTTCCCAATGCAAAAGTTTTAGAGTTTTTTGGGCTCTGGGACAAAAACACTGTAAGCGAGTGGCCAGAACATTTTTCACCGAACATTCAAGTTGTTGCAACCGCCGGTCATAATAATACAGACATTACTTTATTTGTAACAACAGAAGAGGGTATGGTGGCTGTATGCGGAGATGTTTTTTGGAAAGAAAATTATCCAAAAGACCCAAAAGACGATATGTTTGCCTCAAACCCAGAGGAATTAAAAAAGAGCAGAGAGATGGTTTTGAGAATGGCTGACTGGATAATCCCAGGCCATGGGAAAATGTTTGAAGCAAAAAAATCGTATATTGAGAAAATTGCGCCAAAAATTTCTAATGGCAAAAAGAACAAAAAAAATATCCAAACCTGCAGAAAGTGCCACAGGCCCATGGAGCAGGGTGACAAGTGTATTTGCCGGCCGTGGCTGTGTTTTAGGTGCTGTGAATGCGACTTAAGTTGCGACAACTGCAGCTGCAGCCACAGGCGAGGGCACAAAAAATTAAAACATAAAATTTTAGGTTTTTTAAATAAAAATGTTTAAAAAATTATTGCCAGTTGCGGTTTTTCTTTTTTTTATTGTTTTTCCGTGCGCTGTTTTTGCCCACCAGCCACAGCTTATTTATTTAAATCAAGGCGATGTTTTTGTTGATAATCCTGAATTGTCGCAGGCGTTTTATGATGAACTAAACGGAGAACCAAAAAATTATTTTGTTGAATCAAAAAATGACTTCAATTTATATTTAAATATTTTAGTGCCCATACCCGAGAACTTTGAAGGCAGATATTCTGTTAATGTTTACATGCTATATAATAAAGAATATGACGGAAAAGAGGGTGAGATGCTAATTGTTTCTGATGAAGAAGACATTTATACTCTTGACGGCCTTTCTTTTGAGTGGCAAGAATATTATGAAAAATTTGGCAGAGATTATTATTTAAAGGGACCGGAATTTTCTAAAGATTTAACGACTGGTCGATATAGAATTGAAGTTTTTCCTAGTGAGCCCTTTGCCGATTATAAGGGAAAGTATGTCTTAGCAATTGGAAAAACAGAGGCATATGATGCAAAGGCCTTGTTAAATGTTTATTGGCAATTGCCTTTGTTAAAAATTCAGTTTTTTAAAACATCTCCCTTGCAGTTTTTTTTAACGCCTTTTGGTATAGCGGGTATTGCGATTATTGGGGGTATTTTGATATTTTTAGCTTTAATATATTATTTAATGGGAGCGATAAAAGAGGCAGTAAAACACAGGCAGGCAAAGACCTTACTTTTGACTTCAGCTGGCATGCAAATGAAACAAGAAATAATAAAACTTTTGCAAAAACCAGCTTACAATGTAACAGTTGGTTTTATAACAACAGCAGCAAAACCACAGCCAAACCTTGATTATTTATGGAATGACTGGAGCATTATGAAAGATGAAATGGGCTTTAATATTGAAGAAGTTGACATTGAGGGCAAAACAGAGGCAGAGGTGGAAAAATTATTAAAATTAAAAGATATTATTTTTGTTGAGGGCGGAAATACATTCTATTTGTTAAAAGCAATGAGGGCGTGTAATTTTGAAAAAATAATAAGAAAATTATTAAAGCAAGGCAAGGTTTACGTTGGGGCTTCTGCTGGAAGTATTGTGGCAGGCCGCACTATAAAAACAGCGGGGTGGAAAAGCGGAGATAAAAATATTGTTGGCTTAAAAAATTTGAAAGGCCTGAACCTTGTGCCATTTGATATTTTTGTGCATTTTCAGCCAGAACACGCAGAAATAATAAAGCAGAAAATTAAAAACCCCAAAAAACGCCAGAAAAAATTAAGGATTTTAACTGATGAGCAGGCAATTTTAGTGCAGGGGAAAGATACAATGCTCATCGGCAAGGGTGATGCTGTTGTAGTATAATGCTACGGAATACGAAATTTTTACGAATATACGAAAATGAATCAACCAAAACAGACAGATTTAATTTATCCAGAGTTATCTTATAAAATAATAGGGGTTTTATTTACTGTTTTTACAAAGATTGGTTTTGGGCACAAAGAGAAGTTTTATCAAAAAGCGATAGAGCAAGAGCTTAAAAGCGTGAACCTAAAATTTCAAAGAGAATTGCCGGTTAAAATTCGTTACAGAAATAATTTTATAGGATTATACTATTTTGATTTTTTGATTGAAGATGGGATAGTTCTGGAAATAAAAGTTCGAAACTATTTTTCTAAAAATGATATGGAGCAGTTATACAGTTATTTAAAAGCGAAAAACTTAAAGCTGGGAATTATATCTCACTTTACAAAAATGGGCGTGAAATTCAAAAGAGTCGTAAATCTTAAATAATAATCAGCTTCGTATTTTAGTATTTTTTCGTATTCTGTAGCTTTTTATGAAAATTATTGTAAAAGCTAGGCCTAATGCTAAGCAGGAGTTAGTAAAGAAATTAGATGAAACCCATTTTGTTGTTTGTGTAAAAGAGCCGCCTCAGAAAGGCAGGGCAAATTTGGCAATAAGAAATGCTTTGGCGGTTTATTTTAAAACCGGCACAGCTAATGTAAAAATTGTTTCTGGCCACACATCAAGAAACAAAATCATAGAAATATGCCAAGGCAGATAGCTCAATTAGCCAACGGAGAAATTTATCACATTTGCTTAAGGGCAGTAGGGGATGCGGAGGTTTTTCTCAATGAAAACGATTATTATCGGGGAATTTTTTCTATATACGAGTTTAATAATAAAAAGTCTGTTCGAATTTGGAAACGTCGTAGAGACCGCATTGTAGAAAAGAAAAAAGAAAAATTCGGGCGGTCTCCGACACCGCCCGAATTTAAGAGGGATTTGTTGGTGGAAGTTTTGGCTTTTGCTTTTATGCCTAACCACATTCATTTGTTGGTAAAGCAGTTAAAAGATAATGGTGTAAGTCAGTTTATGCAAAAAGTTGGCGGAGGTTACGCAAATTATTTTAATAAAAAAAACAAGAGAAAAGGGCACCTTTTTAATCAATTTCGCGCCATACATGTTAGCACTGATAAGCAACTAAGAAACGTTTTTGTTTATATTCATGCAAATCCTATATCTTTAATTGAACCTGGTTGGAAAAAAAACGGCATTAAAGATCCAAAAAAAGTTATAAAATTTTTAAAAAATTATAGATGGTCAAGCTACAAAGATTATATTGGCGAAAAGAATTTTTCTTCAGTGACTTCTAGAGATTTTCTTTTAGAGGCAATAGGCGACGTAGGAAAGTGTGAACAAACTATTAAGGACTGGGTTAGTTGCAAAAAATTAGGCGATTTTGACGATATGGCTAATATAGCTTTAGAATAATCCGGGCGGTGTCGGAGACCGCCCGATTTGGAATAAGTTTTGGAGTTATCCACAGTGTTGACAAGATTTTTTTGTGGTAAAATTAGTAAATGATTGAGATTAAGTCTTGAAATAAAACCTTAAAAAGTTTTTAAATAAAAAATGGCGCAAAAAGTGCCAATAAAAATAATATCTAAGAAAGGGGCAAGGAAGCGAAAAACTGTTCGTGGATTTTGTGTTGCAAAGTTAAACCAAAAAACACCGCGTTTAACGGTGCATTCTGGTGCGGAGGCAGGTGGGATTGAACCACATCCCCTTGCGGGGACCGTTCGTGTATCAGACGACGACCAGAGCCATCTGGCTTCAGCCTCCCATAACCTCCGCAATTCAATTATACAACAAAAACAAAAAAACAACACCTCCATTTCTGAAGATGTTATTTCCGGTCCCACTTATTGGGACATGGTTCGATCGTCTGATACACAGTTTAATTATAACAAATCAAAAGGGCTTGTCAAGAGCGACCGTCTTTCTTCTTGTCATTCTCGTCTTTCTTCTTGTCATTCCCGTCTTTCTTCTTGTCATTCCCGCGAAAGCGGGAATCCAGAATCCGTGCGCCAACCCTGGATTCCCCATCCTCGACTTGATCGGGGACAAGCTGGGAATGACACTAATCTGAAATCTTTTTTATCTATGGCAGTTTTAAAATCTATTTTAGTTGGGTTTGTTGCGGCAGGGTTGTTTTCTGCAACGCTTTTTGCATTTGCTTTGCCTTATAGCCCGGGTGAAACAACAAATCCAAGTTGCGCCCCCACAGACGCCAATTGCACGGTTTCATCGCCTGCGGCATATTCATTTGGAACAAATAATTTTTCTGGCACAGGAACTTTTACTACAACGGGAGCGGGCAGTTTCGGAAGTTTGGAATTAACAACTGCGGCTTTGGGCGTGGGGTATGGGGGCACAGGGTTAAGTTCTGTTGCGGCTGGTTCAATTTTAGCGGCTAATACTGTTAATACTCTTTCTGCTGTAACCTCAACTTCCGGCACAACATATTTAAAAAATACAGACGGCACAATAAGCTGGAGCGCAATTGATTTGTCCGGCTATGTTCCATACACAGGAGCCACTTCGGGCGTTGATTTAGGTTCTCAGACCCTTACTACCACAGGCAATATAACTGCTCCTAAGTTAATTGGTGGAACTGCAACCACTTCTGACCTTTATTTACAGACAACTTCTGGCGTGGGGGCAACTGGGGCTGATATGCACTTTCTTGTAGGAGATAACGGCGGGACAGAGGCGATGACGATTTTAAATTCTGGCAACGTCGGGATTGGGACAACGGCGCCGATGGGACCATTTCAAGTACAAACTGCTGCTGACGAAAATATATTGTTTTCAAATTTTAACGGTGTACCAACAATACACGGGATCAACGATGCAGGTTCGTCATTGACTGATTTAGTAATAAGAGGAACCAATGTTATTGCGTCAGGAGTTCTAAAAAGCAATAGTAGAATTGTCAGCGGAGACGCAACGGCTGGTGTGTCTATGCGTCGAAATGGGACTATTGGTGAAATTTATGGGATAAACGATGTGGATTCAACTTACAACGCTCTTGGGTTGCGTGCAGTAGCGACAACTCAATTGTATTTGGATACTTCAGGCAACGTCGGCATCGGGACGACGGCGCCGGCAAGCAAATTGGAGGTACAATCAGCGGATACGGGTTCATTCGGAGCTGGAACATTGAATCTGATGAATGTTGGATTTATTTCTACTACGGCACAAGCCGTTGATAAGGGTTCTGTTTTGGGATTAGGAGGCAATTACACGGATGCTGGAGCAAAAATTATTTTTGGTGCAATAAAA
>CAYNHB010000003.1:0-42927 GCA_964397155.1 uncultured Candidatus Saccharibacteria bacterium | reverse complement strand
CTGTTCTTCTCATGTTACCTTATTCTACCATATTTGAGAGTTTCCGAACAGCGCCACCACCCCGCCCTTTAGGGCGGGGCTTGCGACAAAGCGTAGTCAATTTTTTAATATTTCTCTAAATTTTTATCTTGTACGACGGTTACTTTCATTATTCCTTGCCCTTAAAATATTTCTCCCAAAATTTTTTAAATTTTTGTAATTGTTACCGATGTCTATATTTATCTCGTTTTTCATATTTTTCTATAGTGTGCTTGAATGCATCTTCTAAATCTATATTTAGAGAATTGGCTATGCAGATTATATCATAAAGAACGTCCGCTAATTCAGAGCTGATTTCTTTATCTGCTTCTTTTTGTTTTTTTCGCTTCTCTCCAAATCTATGATTTATTGCTCTTGCTAATTCGCCAACCTCTTCCATCAATCTTAACATTATATTGTTTGGCTTCCAGTAGCCCTTTGTATTGGTTTTTATCCAATCATCTACAATTTTTTGCATTTTTTTTATATCCATGGTTTTTCAAATTTAAACTGTAATTTTAATTTTTGATATTTGATTTTTAAATTTATATTATTTTTCCCAAAATTTTTCGTCTAATTTTTTCATTTTTCCCGCTTTGCTTTTTTACTCATTATATCACAAAACGAGAAACAAAAACCACCGCCACGGCAGAAAACGCCTCCTGCCCCAATACGCCACCCGCCGTGCGTATTGAGCCCCCAAAAAAACCAGAATTATAAAAAGGGGCTTTTGCAAAAGCCCCTTATCCTAAGAATCCCCCACTTGTCTTGCCAGGCCTACGTCCGCTCCATATTGCCACCACTTCCTGTATTTTGCACTCCATACAAATCTCCACGATCTTGCCTCGTATAAATTCGCTTGAGGGGCAAAAATTGTGTTTTCCTTCCTCGCTGGACGGCGGAAGTTTGACCCCGCATTTCGGACATGTCTGTTCATACTCCATGCCAGCAACCCCTTTGTTAATGTGCGTGTTTGTTCAAAAAGCAATAAAAAACTTCTCGTCTCTATGGCGCAGACAAAGCTACGCAACAGGGACGAGAAGTATTCTCGCGGTACCACCCCGATTCCCGGCCGAATAATTCGGCATAGGGCTCTTTCATCGACTCCTCCCGCCTAGGCGGGATTCAGCGATTATCCTATGGTTACGGAGGAAGCCGAGCCTGCACTGACGCACAAGCCATCTCATCGGGCCCAACCCCCAGCTTTTGCCAGGGACCTGAATCAAAGATTTTATAATTTTTAATGTATATTACATATTAGCACATTATAGCCCCGTGTCAATCCTTATGTTGTAAATTTGCCTCTGCTAAAGCCTAAAACAGCTTGGCAGTGGGGGCACATGTACATTATCTCTTGTTTAAATATGCCAATGCCCTTTTTCTCTCTTTTTACCATTTCTAAAGTAACTTCTCCTTTGCAAAAAGGACATTTTCCTTTTGGCGTGTATTGCTTATTTTCGTTCATATATATTTTATTTAATTTTAAAATCTTTTTCTTCTAATTTTGACTGCCTTAAAATAGACCTAAAAGTCCCATAAGGAATTTCTTTTCTGTTTGCTGGGACTATAACCGTCAATACAGAATTTTTAAGGTGCTTGCGAAATTTCACATGACTTCCTTTTTGCGACACATAAACAAAGCCCTTTCTTTGAAGGACTTTTGCAATATGACTTGACGAATAAAGTTTTGGCATAGGTTAAGCATGCTTTAACGACAAATCAATCAACTCTGGTTTGTTGACCTCGGGTAACTTAAACGCTTTTTTATCCTCAAGGTATAATTCTAATGCTTCATCTAAATTTTTTAAGGCCTCTTTTTTAGTTCTACCAAAGCTAGAAACATCAACATTTAAACACTGAGCAACATAATACTTGCCTTCTTTCCAGACCACATTTTTAAAGTTTATTTTTTTCATAATAAATTATTATATCAAATTATCTATAAAAATGTCAAATTTCATGTTAGGCCCTCTTGGTATTCAATGCCGTTTATTTTTGGAAATTTAGGGTAAACTTTTTGCACTCTGCCAACCTGGCCGTTTTCCAAACGCACCTTAATGCCGCGCGGGTGGATTTTTTTACCAGTCAAAATTTGAGCGACCCTGCCATGAGTCAATTTCCCTGTTGGCTGGTCTTTTTTCAAAACTATATCCACCTCCGCCCCTATTTTAATGTTTTCCCTCCTCCTCCCATCCATATTATTTGTACATTGATTCTATGGCTTTTTTGTAGTGTTTTTCAACAATGTGCCTTCGTAACTTAAGGGTTGGAGTAAGCTCATCTTGCTCCTGAGAGAATTCTTGAGGCAACAGTTTAAATTTTTTGATTTTTTCAAAGTCGTCTAAATTCGGATTTATCTTTTCATCTAAGCGTTTTTGAAAAATTTCTAAAATATGCGGTTTTTTGATAAGATTTTGGTGTTCTTGTAAAGGCAGATTGTTTTCCTTCATATAAATTTCAACTTCCTGCCAATCAGGAACTATCAAAGCTGAAATAAATTTTCTTTTGTTTCCCAATGCCATTGACTGTGAAACAAACTTGTCATCATTAAGCAGATTTTCTATTTTTTCTGGCCATACGTTTTTGCCTCCAGATGTTACAATCATTTCCTTGCCCCTGCCAATAATAGTCAGAAAACCTTGCTTGTCGTAAAAACCCATGTCGCCTGTTTGAAACCACCCTTCTTTATCAAAGCTTTGCTTTGTTTCTTTTTTGTTTTTAAAATATTCTTTAAAAACATTCGGGCCTCTTACCAAAACTTCTTTTGTGTCTTCTTTTATCTTAATTTTTACTCCTGGAATAAGCTTGCCCACTGTGCCGAATTTTAAATCGTTTTCTCTGTTAACAGAAACCACAGGAGAGGTTTCGGTTAAGCCGTAGCCATCCAGTATTAAAATTCCCATTTTTGAAAAAAACCTGGCAACTTTTTCATTTAAGGAAGCGCCCCCTGAAACAGAAATACGCAGTTTTCCCCCCAGCTGCTGCCTTACCTTTTTAAACACTAAAATGTCAGCAAGGCGATAAAGGGCACAACCTTTTTTTTGTCTCAACGCCCATAAAAAAAGCTTTTTTTGTAATTTTGAAGAAGAATTGACCTTGTCCCATATAGCATCGTGGAATTTTTCAAAAATCCTAGGAACAGAAATCAGTATTGTGGGCTTTACTTCTTTTAAGTTTTGCGGAAGCTGTTTTATGCCTTCTGCATAAGCAATAGTGGCTCCGTAACAAAGCGGCATATAATATCCTGCCTGCCTTTCTAAAACATGAGATAAGGGTAAAAATGATAAAAATACATCACTTTCTTTTACTGGAATAACTTCGTTTATGGCCTCTGTGTTACTTAAAAAATTCATATGAGAAAGCACAACTCCTTTTGGCTTACCTGTTGTGCCGGAAGTATAAATTATACTGCAGGGATCGTCTGGATCTAAAAATATATCTTCGTATTCAGATTCATTTTTTTGTTTTAATATTGCATTCCAACCGATTACCTTATTTGTTAAAATTTCTTTTTGGGAAGAAGTGAGCTTATCTAAAAAAATAACTTTTTTAAGGTATTTTAAGTGCTTTTGCCCGATTAAAACTTTGTTTAGAAGGTCGCTGTTTGAAACGATTAAAATTTTTGATTTTGAATGAGTCAAAACATTTGCTATTGCTTTTGCGCTGAATGTGGTGTGTAAGGGCACAACCACTCCGCCCGAAGCCATTATTGCTAAATCAGATATCACCCATTCGGGTCTGTTTTCAGATAGAATTGCAATGTTATCTCCTTTTTCTATTCCAAGTTTTTGAAGGCCCGATGCAAATATTTTTACTTTCTTTTCAAGTTCTGTATAAGTAATAGGAAAATAAACACCTTCTTTTTTATAAAGCAAGGCCGGCTTTTTGCCGTATTTTTTTGCTGTTTCAAAAAAAACCTCTGGTATTGATTTATACATTATTGATTTTAGGTTGCATTATCTCTCTTATGAAGCTGTGTATTTTCGAAAACAAACCCTCGCATCCCGCTTCAGCCACTCCGTGCTGGTCTGAGTTGAACCAGAAAACTTCTTTTATTTGAGATCCTATATTAGAAAATATATATGCTGCGCTTCTTGGATGAATTACTGTGTCGTGGTTGGCATTGGCTATTAAAATCGGGGCATTTACTTTATGCAAATTCGGCATAGTTTCCTCTTCTATAAAATCAAGAAATTCTTTAAAACTTTTTATAGGAATCACCGGATAAGAAACTTTATCTTTCATATCAGTATAATCAATTTTATACATTCTTGATGGTTTTTTATAATATTTTACAAACCTGCCATAAGTGGCCAGCCGGAATTTTAAAAACTTTTGCCACCTTAAAAAAATTGGGGCTCCCAAAGAAATTATAGCTGCCGGTTCGTTATTAAACTTTTCTGCCAGCCAAAAACCCAAATTTGACCCAAAGGAATTCCCTATTATTATGATTTTTTCGGAAGTTTCTTTTATTTTTAAATAAGCTTTTTTAACCGAATCCTTCCAATCATCAGGATTGCTGTTCATAAAATCCTCAGGAGTTGTGCCATGCCCGGCAATAAGCGGAACATAAACCGTAAGGCCTCTTGCAGAAAGATAATCTGCGAGCTCTGTAAACTGTTTTGGGCTCCCGCTAAAACCATGAAGCATTAAAACACCCACTTTTGATTTATTGTCTATAAAAATCGGGTTACAATTCTTCATTTTAATTAAAATTCCAACGCCTCACCGCGATGAGACGTTAAAATATTAAAAATTTTTGACGTAATATGTGTAATGGCCAGTTTTTCCAATTTGTCTTAAAACACCCTTCTTCTCCAGTTCGTCTAAATATCTTTCTGCTGTGGCATTTGAAATCCCTAACAATTTTTCTATATCATTATTTGTAACTTTATCTTTGTTCTCTAAAAATTCCAAAACTTTTTTATTGTTTTTTTCTTTACCTGCAGCCTGCTTATCAAGCACTTCTAAAACTTTTTTGTAATTTTCATTTTTATACGAACTTTTATCTCTGTCCAGCCTTTCCTGCATATAAAACCGCACGCCCCCAGCACCTATTAATATGCCTAAGATAAAAACCAAAACATGGCTCATGCTTCTATTATATTACTAAAATAAATTTATTCAAAATTTTATTCAGTTTATGCGAATTACAATGCCTTAAAACTCCATAGTACGACTGCATCATGTGATTAAAATGTTCTTTTGCTATTTCGCCGACATTCAAAATTACTAATTTTCTTTTTATTTTTCTAAACATCCTCTTTTTTGTCTTGAGTCTCAAAATCCTATCGTAAGGAAAACAAACATATCCTAAAAAATCAATTCCCTGTCGATATTTTCTGATCATTACTTTATTTGGATGCAGAACTAATTTTAATTCGTTTGCTAAAAAATTATTTATAAGTGAAATTAATTTCTGCAAATAAAATTTGTCTTTATCCAATATTACAAAATCATCACAATACCTTATATAATACTTAACTTTTAATTTATGCTTAATAAATTGGTCGAGCTCGTTTAAATAAATATTTGCAAATAGCTGGCTGGTTATATTACCCAAAGGAATACCCTTTCCGGTCTTGATTGAGTAGCTTTCGATTATTTTGTTTATCAGCCAGATTGCGTTTTTATCTTTTATTTTCTGTTTAACCAAATCCATTAAAATAGCGTGATCTATTGAATCAAAAAATTTCTTAATATCGCATTTTAAAACATAACATATTTTTGTGTTATTCTGACTGGCTTTTCTAAAAAATTTGTTTAATCTGTTTATCGCTCTATGAATTCCTTTGTTAATTCTACAAGAATAAGAATCAAAAATAAATGTTTTATCAAATATTGGGTATAAAATCCTAAAAACTGCGTGATGCAAAACCCTGTCTTTAACTGTTGCTTTATGGATATGTCGTAACTTTGGGTCTTTGATATAAAATGAAAAGTATTCTGAATGTTGATACCTCTTTATCTTTAATTCTTGATGTAATTTTAAAATGTTGTTTTTTAGATTTTTCTTGAACTTTCGAACATCTTTCTTTTTAGTTTTTCCTTTTTTAAATTCTTTCCATGATAAATATAAATTCTCTAAAGATGTTATCTTTTCAAATAAATTGTTTCTTTTAATACCCCCCCCCGTTCAGTTTTGCATTTTTAATTTTCATATTTTATTTATAAACACAAAGAGAGCCGTTGGCTCTCGTTATGCAGAGACTTCGGAGCGGGAACGCAGATTGTCGTTGGAGTTATCGAGGTTGTACCAGTTGACATAGACCTTGCGGTTGTCAGGATTCCAGTTGACGTTCGGGACATTACCGTCCTGATAGCGCGAACCCGTTTTATTGCCTGATTTTATCCATATCACCGATAATCTTTAAAGCAAAATTATCTGGGTTAGCCCCGCTAAACGGGGGTGTCTTCCGAGCCCTGAATTTTAAAACTCTCGCTCGTAAAAACCATGCAAGCAGTTTCTTGTGTGGCAAATCCCTTTGCCACAACTATATTATATAATAAAAATGGCCTCCTGCAAGCTCGTGCGGGAGGCCCGATGCCTGCTTCAGTCGCCGTTGGCGACCTGCGCAGGCAGAATATAATCGCTCGCTACGTCCCGCTTTGGCGGGACTACACGAGCGAAAGAAACCGAACGGAGCGGGAACGCAGACTGCCGCTGGAGTTATCGAGGTTGTACCAGTAGACATAGACCTTGCGGTCGACAGGACTCCAGTAGACGTACGGGACATCACCGCCCCGATAGCGCGAACCCGAGCAGAGCGTCACATTCTTGATGTCGAGATGTTTTGCCGTTGCCAGAGAATATCCCAACTCGAGAAGCAAACGCTCCAGCAGGGTGATGCCTTGGTGGCTCTCATCCTTGAGCTGATTGGCAGACTTTCTCTTGTTTTCTTCGTCGGCTTCTGCGTTCTTGGTAAAACCAACGAAATAGCTGCCATTGGCCGGGTCGCGGTCGTTATCAGCGACTTCCGCATCCAAGTCGTCAACATATGTGAAGACTTCCACGCCTAGCCCGCGTAACACTGCAACTACCTTGTTACAAGTTACGCCAGTGAGCACGGGCATGGTCCAGCGGTCCTCCGCTTCCTCAACTTCGTGCTCCTCCATGAACTCCCTATACTCAGCTTCCATGCCAAACTGTCTGTAGACCCCGGCCCAGACTTCAGAGTCGAGATCACTTCCGAACACGAACCCCTGCAGAAACTGAAGAAGAGGACCCAAATCTCTCTTGCCTTCAAGAACGTAAGTCAGAGCTCTTGTTAGCAATTTCAACAACCGCGTCAAGCCTTCTGTTTCGCCAATACTCATGGCAATCCTCCCAAAAAAGTACTTTCTACCCATTGCTAGTGAGTAGACCAACAGCACAGTTGCTATTGATACCATAATTATACTATTATAATTTATTTCTGTCAACAACTCACCGCGGTGAGACGTTAAAACAAAACACCCATTTGTGTGGGTGTTTTAAAAACATACTGTTTTGGTGTTATTTTCTGGCTTTTGCTAGTTTTCTTGTATTTTTCATTCTTGGCAAAATTTTTGGTGTTTCAAACACTATTTTTCCTGATTGCTCGTCAATCAAAACCCTGCTTCCTTCGGCAATTTCATTGGTAACTATTTTAATTGAAAGCGGATCAAGTATAAGGCGTTGAATCACTCTCTTTAGTGGCCTTGCCCCCAAGTTTGGATCAAAACCCTCTTTTACTAAAAAGTTTCTGGCTTTTTCTGAAATTTCAATTTTAATTTCTCTTGAAGCCAGGCGTTTTTCAACTTTTTGAAGTTCTAAATCAACAATTTTTCTAATCTGGTCTTTTTTGAGATAATTAAATATGACAATTTCATCAATTCTGTTAAGAAACTCGGGCCTAAAAGATTCTTTAAGAGAATTAAAAACCTTTTCTCTCATTGATTCTCTTTGTTCTAAATCCTCTATGCTGGCGAATCCTATTGAAGACATTTTATTTATATAGTCAGACCCAAGGTTTGAAGTCATTATTATAATTGAATTCTTAAAAGAAACCATCCTTCCTTTTGAATCGGTTAATCGGCCGTCTTCAAAAATCTGTAAAAGTATATTAAACACTTCGGGATGGGCTTTTTCAACTTCATCCAATAAAATCACAGAATAAGGCCTGCGCCTTACCTTTTCTGTAAGCTGACCCGCCTCCTCGTATCCGACGTATCCCGGCGGAGAACCGATAATCTTTGAAACTGTATGGCGTTCCATATATTCTGACATATCAAGCCGAACCAGCGCCCTTTCATCATCAAATAAAAACTCTGCAAGAGCTCTGGCTGTTTCTGTTTTTCCCACCCCCGTTGGACCTAAAAATAAGAATGAACCCAATGGCTTATTTTCCTCTGAAATTCCTGCCCTTGCCCTTCTTATTGCTCTGGAAATGGCTGAAATGGCCTCCTGCTGACCGATTACTCTTTTATTAAGAGTATATTCCATTGTTTCCAATTTTTTTGCTTCTTCTGTGATCAAACGGGTTACCGGAATGCCAGTCCACTTTGAAACAACTTTAGCAACCTCTTCTTCCGTGACTTCTTCTTTCAAAAGTCGATGGCTTTTTTGCACTTTCACCAATTTTTGTTCTATTGCTGACAACTCTTTTAGAAGTTCTGGTATTTTCCCGTATTTTATTTCAGCCACCTTTTCCAAATCCGCTTCCCGCTGGGCAAGTTCTGTTTGGTAAGAAAGACCATCTAACTTTTCCCTGATGCTCTTTATTTTCCCGATAAGTTCTTTTTCTGCACCCAACTTTAATCTCAACGCTCTTGCTTTTTCGTTTAAATCAGCCAATGCTCTTAAAATAGCTTTTACTCTTTTATCTGAACCATTTTCCTTTTTTAACGCCTGTTTTTCAATTTCCAACTTTGTAATTTCCTCCTGATATTTTTCCAGCTCCTGCGGGTCTGATTCAATCTCCAAACGCAAGGCAGATGCCGCCTCGTCCATCAAATCAACCGCTTTGTCAGGCAAAAACCTGTCTGAAATATAACGGCTTGCCAATTCGGTGGCAGCTTTTATGGCAGAGTCCTTTATTTTTACACCATGATGAACCTCGTATTTTTCTTTGATGCCTCTTAAAATGGCTATGGTATCTTCAACGGATGGCTCTTGAACATAAATGGGCTGAAATCTTCTTTCTAAAGCAGGATCTCTTTCAATGTATTTTTGGTATTCTTTTAAGGTTGTAGCTCCAATAGCCCTTAGCTCCCCGCGGGCTAATGCTGGCTTTAATAGATTTGAAGCGTCAATAGCGCCTTCAGCTGCTCCGGCTCCAACTAATGTATGAAGTTCGTCAATAAACAAAATATATTTTCCTGTTGATCTCGCCAACTCTTTTAAAAGAGCTTTGATTCTTGTCTCAAATTCTCCCCTGTATTTTGTTCCAGCTATTATAGCGCCAAGATCCAATGAAATTATTTCTTTGTCTTTCAAAAATTCGGGAACATTACCCCTGGCAATCCTTTGGGCAAACCCTTCAACAATAGCAGTTTTTCCTACGCCCGCCTCGCCAATCAACACAGGATTATTTTTTGTCCTCCTAGAAATTATCTGCATTAACCTTCTTATTTCATTGTCCCTGCCTACAATCGGGTCAATTTTTCCTGCCATTGCCAAGTCGGTAAGATTTCTTGTGTATTTTTCTATTACTTGATATTTTGACTCTGGCTCCGGGTCTGTAATTCTTTGTCCGCCCCTTATTTGCGACAAAACTTTTACTACTGCTTCATAGTCAAGTTTTAATGACTTTAAAGTGTTTGAATTTCCGGGAGATAAAAAGCTTAATTTTTCTAATACAGTTTTAGCCCCTGATTTTACTTCAAGCAAAGCTAAAAATAAATGTTCAACAGAAATGAATTCATCATTCATTTTACCCGCTTCCTGCCTTGCCCTGTCTAAAACCTTTGCCATGTCTTGGGTAAGATAAAATTGCCCAAATGACTGCGGGGTTAAAATTGTAGGAATTTTTGTAATCTGAGATTCAACTTTCTTTAAAAGGTCTTCTTTTTCAATGCCTAATTTTTGTAAAATAGTAACTATAATGCTGCCTTCTTGAGAAAGCAAAGCAAAAAGCAGGTGCAGGGCATCTATTTGCTGCTGACCTTTTTCCTGGGCTAATTGCTGAGCCTGCATTAAGGCATCCTGCGCTTTATTTGTGAAATTTCCTCCTGCCATCATGATAATATTTTTTTATTTATATATTTTTATTATAACTCAAAATCCATAAAAAATCAACAAACACAAAAAAGCGGATTGGAAGGTCTCCAACCCGCTGGCAAGGCAACGCCCCGCCCTTTCGCCCGAACTTCAGGCAGCAGAGCTTTGGTCTCTCGGGAGCTCCGTCTTCATAGAGCAAGCCGATTGTACTCCTGGCTGGCCTCGGAAATGACCCTCTTCTATCTCGCCTCTTTTGCTTTCCTCAACCGCAATGCTCCTCATTCCTACCACTCTGTACGCGCGACCTAAAGCCCCAATCCTTGCAAACACCGCTTCCCAACAGTCGCCAGTCGCATCAGGTTTCATCCTAATGATCATCGTACCGCTCCCTTGATGTGAGGTAAAAAACAAGAGCTCCTTTCTTCCGTAGAAAGGAGCTCGTTTGAATTTTCTTTTTTTTATTTCCCTACTTTAGAACACTCAAACCAACTCCTTTCTCAAAAAAGCTAAAAAAGAAGAAAAAGAAATATGAGTTGTTTAAATTGGTTTGATTCATACGATTTTAGTATAGCAAAACAAAACTTTGTGTCAACACTTATTCGCTTCTCTCGCCTAAAACAACATTAATGTTTTGCTCATTGCCGTCTCTCAAAATTTTTAGGGTCACATGATTCCCAGGATTATACTTTAAAATTATATTTGAAAGCGAATTGCCTGATGTTATCTTTTCTCCATTGAGTTCTAAAATAATATCACCCTCTTTGATGCCGGCTTCTTTTGCCACTGAATCAGCCATCACAGCCGACTCCCCGTTAGGTCCTTTAAAAATCAATGCTCCATAATCAACAAGCAAACTATACTTTTCTTTTACTTGGTTATCAACAGAAATATAACGTATGCCTAAAAAAGGATAAATTATTTTACCAGTTTGCATAACTTGGCTAATATCCCTTTTTGCCATATTAATAGGTATCGCAAATCCAATATTCTGGGCCCCCTCTGCCATTGCTGTATTAATGCCTATGACTTCGCCCTTTAGGTTTAATAGCGGTCCTCCGGAATTTCCTGAGTTAATAGCAGCATCTGTTTGAATAATGCCTTGAAGGGTTTCTGAAAATCCTCCTGATTTATCGGAGGCTGAAACTGTTCTTTGGAGCCCAGAAACCACCCCAACAGAAACAGTATTGCTAAATTCTCCCAAAGCGTTTCCTATCGCAATTGCTGTTTGGCCGATTTGTATACTGTCAGAATCTCCCAAGGTTGCTGGCTGAAAATTTCCTCCATCAAATTGAATTTTTAAAACCGCTAAATCTTGAGCTGGATCTTTTGCTAAAACTTTAGCAGAATATTTTTGCCCGTCGTTTGTAAAAATAGTATATTCTGCATCACTGTCTAAAACAACGTGCTTATTGGTTAAAACAAGTCCGTCTGCCGAAACAATAAAGCCAGACCCCGCTCCCACCTCTTGAAGCTCTGTTCCTTTTTGCACATATTGAGGAATTTGAATGTTAAAACCAGGTCCTAAATCGCCAAAAGGATTTACCCATTCTTCCTCATAAATCGGCACATTTTTTGAAATAACTATGCTCACCACAGACGGAGAGGATGATTTTACCGCACCAATTATCGCCTGCTCATAAGAAATAACAGAAGCATATTCTTGTTTTTTATCCTCGGCGATATCTCGTGTTTTTAATGCTCCGAATTCAGGTAAAACTAAATCGGGAATCTTAAAATATTCAACCAATCCCTGCATCTGAACTGGAAAATAAATAACAGAAACAAAAAATACAGAAAACCCAATGGCGGATCCGGCAATAATCAAAATTATAATTCTTAACACAACTGAATTTTTGGAAAATTTTATTTTCTTAAAATCAAATTTTGGTAATTCGTACATAATAATATTATTACGCTCTTAAAATTAATTTATTTCACTTGCTTTCTTTGTCATTATCACTATTATAATGTCCAAATTTATATTTGAAAATATCTGATTTTACAGGCCCTAAAAAAACTGTGTGCAGTTCGCCCAAAGCATATTTGATATATGTTTTAAGTCTTCCGTCTTTTTCATATCTTCTTATAGAAACAAAAACTGGTTCTTTTATAATTCCGTATTTTGAAACTTTAGCAGCTGCTCTAGAGTAAGGATAATCTTCTATAAATACAATTTCCTCGTCAAATCCTCCGATAGCGTTGTGCACTTTTTTTGCAGACATAATTGTAGATGCTGCATGAGGCGATATTTTTTGAGTCAATTCTGTCCATATATTAAAAACATTATGAAAAAAATTATCCATCTTTTTTTTACTTAACGGAATAAGCGGAAATCCCGCAATGCCCAGGCCTCGGTTTTTGAACCCCTCTACCGATTTTTTTAGAAAATGCTCTGACAAAATAACGTCTGCGTCCAAAAACAAAAAAATATTGCCTTTTGCTGCCTCAGCACCCCTATTTCTTCCAGCTGGTAGCAATCCGCCCCTAACAATTAAGCATCCGTATTGCTTTGCTATTTCAAGAGTTTTATCTTTCGAACCGGCATCTGCCACAATGATTTCATAATCTAAAAAATCCTGTTTTTTAATGGACTCTAAAAGAAGAGGGAGATATTTTTCTTCATTTAAGGTTGGAATAATAATTGAAAGCATATTTTTATTCTTCTAAAAATTTTAAGATTACGAAATACAAAAATGAAACAAAAACAAAAGAGGCGATATTCCCCCAAAAAGAATTTAAAAAATTAGGGATAAAGTAGCTTATGCTTAATATGTTAAAATAATTCAAAAAATATAAATCGCCCTGCCATATCGCTATAAAAAACAAAATCACCATATGCGCTATCGCAGAAAACAGCATCAGCAACAAAACTGCATTTATATATTTATTTTTTATTAATTTTTTAATCATATTTTAAATTTTAAAGATTAACTGCCAAAGAGCGTTTTTGCCTCCTGCCAAATTTCTGGCTTTCCTTTCTGTGTTTTCATCCAGTGCCACCATTCTACCCCCCAAAAATAAAACTTGTCAAATCCGGTTTGTTTTGCATACTCCACGTTATCTTTAAATTTTTGCAAGTTCATTGTTTTCTCCTGCTCATCTATCGGTACATCATAAAAAGGTTTTGAGGCCCAAGGCTCTGCCTGAAGTTCTATTACCATCACTTCTTTTCCGAATATTTCTTTTATAAGCAAGGCCTTTCTTGAATAAAACACAGGGGATAAAAGATAACGGATGTAAAACCCAAATCTATCTGATACACGAGCCCATGCTTCTCTATACATTGTTGTTCCCACGATGTCTCCGATCTTAGCGGCGCCAAACCACATAGAACCTTCCCCAGAATCAGAAATAATAATTTGCCTTGACGGATCAAGTGATTTTACTAAAGCAACTTCTTGTTCTAAAAAGTCAGCACTTTCATAATACCACGGAGGACATTCGCCAAACCTAAAAAACGGTTCGTTTTCAACCTGCCAATAAGTAATAGCTTTACTATCTTTATATCTTAAAACAACCTCTTTAATATACTCTAAAATCTCTTCTTGCTGTTCTTGTTTTGTTAAACCATCTGCCCAAACAGGAACGTGGCATTCAGGCCACCTTCCGCTTTTCATACCCACTACATATATTATATTAACTCCATATTTTTCCGCTTGGCTTATCTGCCAATCAATGTCTGAAAAATAATAGTCATCCCTCCTGCCTTCAACCCAATCCCACTGAGTGTGCAATTTTATATTTTTTGCCCCCAAATCATTTATAATATCCCAATAAACTTCTTCCCAATTAAGACCAAGCGACTCTGCTTGCATTTGGGAAAAATCAACACCCCAAATTATATCTTCTTGGACAGGAACCGAGCCAACAAAATAGTAAGAAAAAACAGACAAACCTAAAATAACAACTGCTACTATGAAAATAATGGCTGTTTTTAAAAATTTATTCATTAATGATTTTTTCGATGTTATATGTGCCCATTTTTTCTATCTCCATAAATCCCTGCATTGCCATTTCAGCTAAAGTGCCTGAGTCCAATAAATCATGTAGCCACTGGTCTGTATAAAAAGGGTTTTCCTGAGCTCTCCCAGCTCCAATATGCAAAAGCCATCTTTTGTTAAAATCCTCCTGAGAGCCGATTGTAGGAGCTATAATTATTGGCAAACCGATACCAGCATAAAAAGAAAGCTCTGAGGGTTTTGTCCACAAGACATCTGTCTCCCTTAGGGCTTGGTTAAAAATCTTAAAGTATTCTGTTGTAGTTTGGGCTGAAATAATATGAACCCACCCATCCAAATCCAAATCTCTTATACTTTTAGCAAAATATTCTTTTAATTCCTTTCTAACTCCAATGCCAATTAAAAACCTGAGTTTTTTTTGCTTTATGCTTTTTTCTAAACTTCTTATTGCCTTAGAACAAAGTCCTTTTTGTGCGCCAGCTCCGCCTATAGAAAACATTACCGTCAAAGGATGGTTTGGTTTTTCAGGTAAATCGCCCAAAACCCCTTTTATCAAGGGCGCGTATATTTTTCTGTATCTTTTTTGAGGATCTAAATTCAAAATCCGATATCTTAAATCTTCTTTCGCAATTTCTGCGTTTTCTCCAATATTTTCTTTTGGTAAGGGATAACCAGTCAAAAAAATATTTTTAGGGTTTACTCCGTAAAGTTTCAAGCGGTCCCTGGTCCACGTATTAGGCACAAAATATTTTATTTTGCTCTTTTCGGGCCTCAAAGGAGCCCATGCTCTGCTTATATCAGCATCACATATAATACAATAAATTTCATTGGGATATTGGTTTTCATCAGCCACAAAAGCCGGGGTAAAAAAAGTGGATACTATGGGTAAAGAATTTCTTTTAAGGCGGCCTATTAAATCACTGCCCCAACCCTTGGCAATGGATTTATAATTATTTTTTAGCATCAAGGTCGGTTTTGATAAATCCCTTTTAGGATAATAGGTTAAAATTTTTTGGAATCTATCCATAATAGAAAAGGCAAAATCGCCCAAAAGCGGGATTTTTTTAAATCTGGATATAAACTCATACCAATACCTATCTCGTTTCCAGGTCTTTTGGTCTTTCTTTGGAATGCCAACATAGCTGTTTGAGCTGATCACCCTGCCTGAAAAAGCAATATCTCTTAAAGGATATGCTGTTCTTTGATGTCCGTAGCCCATATCAACCGCAACAACCCAAACCTTTTTATTATTATCGCTGTTTTTCATATTTTATTATTATAACCTGAATTTTAAAATTTTTAAAATACTGATTATCTCAATAATCCAAAAAATTTGCTCTTAATCTTTTATTAAAATATTTTATCAAAACCCCTAAAAATATATACGGCAGCACAGGCCATATCCAATGAATGTTTGAAACAACTTTATATGCCCACGGCTTTGAAAACACATCAACAACCCAAAAGACATAACTTAACAAAAAATAGCACGGCAAAGACATCAGCCAGCCGATAGCGCCCAAAAACGTTCCCAAAAATGCAGACAAAAATCCAAAAAGCATAACTCCCTGAATAGCCGGTAAAATTAAAACGTTTGTAAAAAGAGAAACAAATGAAACATTGCCAAAATTGTAAATTATAATGGGCAAAGTAAAAATCTGGGCTGAAATTGTAACTGTGAATAAAGATAAAACATTTCTATATTCTTCTTTAACTTTTATGAAGCTTTTGATAATCGGCTCTAACAAAATAATTCCCAAAACAGCCAAAAAAGAAAGCTGAAAGCCAACATCATAAAATAAAAGCAATGGGTTAAACAAAAGCATTAGAGCCCCTGCTAAAACAATTATTCTTGTGCTCATTGTTTGCCTGCCTAGTTTTTGGCCCAGTAAATAAATCACAGCCATAATGCCAGCCCTCACAGCAGAAGACGGCATGCCAACAAGCAAAACATAAACAAAAATAAAAGCTACAGCTCCGTAAAAAGCTTGATTGCGCCACAATCCAAAAGATAATAAAAAATACATTATAATAGTGCTCAAAATAACAACGTGCATGCCGGATATGGCAATAATGTGGCTTAGTCCTGTTATCTTAAATTTATCTTTTATGCTTTGGGAAATTGCACTTTTATCCCCTAAAATGACCCCTTGCAAAATTGAACTATGGGGTGGCAAAAGATTAGCTTGTATGCTTTTTCTCATTTTATTTTTAAGCCATAAAATACCAGAATAAATATCGGAAAACGGGCCTCCGCTATCTTTACCTACAAGCTCTAGTTTGGAAAAATACATTACAGAATAAATATGGTCTTTTAATAAATAGTTTTTATAGCTAAATTCCTCTGTTTCCATTGGGGTTTGTAGATTTCCTATAATTCTCACTTTGTCTAAATATTTATATTCTGGGTATCTGCTGGTTGTTAGTAAAATCACACTGTCAAATTCATATGTTTTCACTTTTATTTTTTGGGACGACTCCCTGACATCTGGTTCTTCCACAATTGTTCCTGTTAAAGTTACAACTTCTCCGCTGTCATTTAATCTACTTAACTTGTCATTTTTTATATTAAATTCTGCTATCTGAAATCGCAGAATCCCCAAAATTAAAAAGAATAAGCAAAATGCCGCCACGGGTAAAATGGTAGTGTTTTTTGCGATAGCAAAAAACACTACCATCAAGACCGCAATAATTAAAAAAATCCACAAAATAAATTGCGGAATTCTAAAAAATGATCCCATACCTACTCCAGCGACAAACGAAACACAAATATAAAAAAGTATTTTTGAACTTGTCATAATTACCTTACTTTGCATTCTTTGAAATACGGAGATATTCTTTCTGCAACTTCTTTCAACCATACATCAGGATATGGTTTTACTTTTTCAAAAATAGGGTCAATTGTTTTTTGGGGCACAAAATTCTGTAAATAATATTTAACATTTTCACCGCCTATCCATTTTGCTATTTCAATAAAATCTTGTTTTTTGTGCACGTCAGGAACAACTGTTGTTCTAAATTCAAAATCAACCAGGCCCTTTTTCAAAAATTTCACACTATCTTTTATATTATCCATAGTTACTCCCTCTCTCATAATTTTTTTATAATTTTCACTATCAGGCGAAGATTTTATGTCCATAGCAACATAATCAATCAAATTATGTTCGGCTAAACTTTTTAGCATTTTAGGGTTTGAGCCATTTGTATCAAGCTTAACTGCATAACTTAAATCTTTTATCTTTTGAATAAATTGGAGTAAACCCTTGTTTACTGTGGGTTCTCCCCCGCAAACAACCACACCTTCAAGCTGACCCTGCCTTTGCCTTAAAAAATCAAAAAATTCTTTTTCTGATATTCTGGGCTGTTTTGCAATTTCCAAAGGCAAAACAAGCTCCCTACTATAACACCAAGGGCACCTGAAATTGCATACAGCTAAAAAAACAGTGCAAGCTAATTTGCCGGGAAAATCAATTAAAGTTGTTTTTTGAATACCAGCGATGAGCATGTAAGAAAAAAAACGAGGCCCCGCTGAGCGGGGCCGAGTGATTATACAGTTGCTTTTTGCTCTGCCTTCTGTAAAACTCCGTTTGCCTGCACGGGCTCTAAAAATTCTTTTCTTTCTTTATATTCCTCTTGCTTCCCTTTGTGCCACTGCTGCACAGGTCTAATATACCCCACAACCCTTGTATAAACCTCGCACGGCTGTTTTATTGTACACTGCGGGCACTCAAAATGCTCTCCTGACAAATATCCGTGAGTGGGACAAATTGAAAATGTAGGAGTCAGTGTTATATAAGGCAAACTATATTTCTCAAAAATCTTTTTAACCAAAACCTTCGCCATATTTGGATCTGAAACTTTCTCTCCCAAAAACACATGCAATACTGTCCCGCCCGTATATTTTGTTTGAATATCGTTCTGCAGGTCAAGAGCTTGAAATACGTCGTCTGTAAAACCAACTGGCAACTGGCTTGAGTTTGTGTAGTAAGGAACTTCCGAAGTGCCAGCTGTAATAATGTCAGGATATCTTTCTTTATCGCTTTTTGCCTGCCTATAACTGGTGCCTTCTCCGGGAGTGGCTTCCAAATTAAATAAATTTCCGGTCTCCTCCTGAAATTTTATCATTTTATCTCTCATAAAATCTAAAATCTCAACAGCAAACTTTTTCCCTTTTTCTGTTGTTATATCTTCTCCTAAAAAATTGCGCAAAGATTCGTTCATTCCTATAATGCCAATAGTAGAAAAATGATTCCCAAAATAAGTGTTTCTCATTTTTTTAACATCTGCCAAATAATACCTTGCGTATGGATAAAGGCCTTTGTCCATAAAGTCATCTAGTGCCTTTCTTTTGATTTCCAAGCTTTCTTTTGCCAATTCCATTAAATGGGATAATTTTTCAAAAAATTCTGTTTTTGTTTTTGAATTGTAGCCAATTCTAGGCAAGTTAATAGTAACCACGCCAATGGATCCTGTTTTTGGGGAAGAGCCAAACAACCCCCCGCCTCTTTTATATAACTCCCTGTTATCAAGGCGCAAACGGCAGCACATAGACCTTGCATCGTCCGGGCTCATGTCAGAATGTATAAAATTTGAAAAATAATTTATGCCGTATTTTGCTGTTGCTTCCCACATGCCAGACAAATTGGGATTATCCCAGTTAAAATCCTTTGTTATTGAAACTGTTGGTATTGGAAAAGTAAACGGCCTGCCAGAAGCGTCTCCCTCCATTAGCCCTTCGTAAAATGCCTTTATAAACATGTCTATCTCCGGCTGAAACTCCCCATAAGTTTCGTTCTGGGGCTCTCCTCCAATAATTACCGGCTGGTTAATTAAAAAACTAGGAGGATTAATATCTAAAGAAACATTTAAAAACGGGGTTTGGAATCCAACGCGGGTTGGCACCATACAATTATACAAAAACTCCTGCATTGCCTGCTTTACTTGTTTGTAATCAAGTTTGTCATACCTGATAAACGGGGCTAAAAGAGTGTCAAAATTAGAAATAGCATTAGCTCCGGCTGTTTCTCCTTGCAAAGTAAACAAAACATTCACCAATTGCCCTAATGCGACTCTAAAATGCTTAGGAGGCCGGCATTCTATTTTTCCTGAAACCCCCCCAAAACCTTTTACTAAAAAATCATATAAATCCCAACCGGCGCAATAAGGAGCAAGCAATTCTAAGTTATGAATATGAAAATCCTCGTTTGCAGCTGCCTCCCTTATTTCTTTTGGATAAATTTTATTTAACCAATATTTTTTTGAAATATATGAACCCACATATTGGTTTAAGCCCTGCAAGGAATAAGTCATGTTGGCGTTTTCTTTTACCTGCCAGTCAATTTCTTTTAAATAACTATCCACCTTTTCAGAAGATTCATCTGTAACTTTTGAGGCCTCACGAATCGCCCTTCTTTGGTCTCTATATAAAATGTATGATTTTGCCGTCTCAACAAAATCTTCTAAAATTAAGGCCTCTTCAACGATGTCCTGTATCTGTTCAATTGCCGGCACTTCTTCTTTTTTGAATCTTCTGTTTAAAAGCTTTACTACAGTGTTTGAAACTCTTCTTGACTCCTCCCCATCGCCTTGGTTTGAAGCAACGATTGCCTTGTGGATTGCTTTTGTAATTTTTTCCTGCTCAAAATCAACAACCCTTCCATCTCTTTTTTGGATTTTTTCTATATGGTTTTTTAATTGTTTTTCTTCTTGTGTCATATTATTTTGACGGGACAAAAAAAGGCATTTGCTTTTAATCAAGCTCGCTGTTCAAAAATTCTGGGACCATTCCTGAACAGTAAGTTTGTTTAAATGCCCATTCTTCTTACTAATTTTCAACGACGATTATTGTATTTTACCGCATTAAAAAAACAGGTCAAGCCCTGTTTCAAACTCATTTCTGTGGAAAACTCACATAGCGCCCCACTTTTAACATTATTTGTCAAAAAATATTAGATTTTTGTAGCTATTACCGAAATTTTAAGCTCTCCTTTTTTAAGCCCATTATTTTTGCCAGCTACCGCTCCAAAAATAACTTGCGCCCGTGGGTCAACATTGCTTGTTATAACTTTTGCTGCTTCCTGCACTTCGTTTAAAGTAATATCATACCCTGAAACATTAAATAAAACCCCTTTTGAACCTTGAGTTGAAAAATCCAATAAAGGAGACCTAATGGCTTGTTCCGCTGCCCTCACAGCCCTGCCTTCTCCAGATGCTTTTCCAGTGCCAAACACGGCTCTTCCTGATTTTTTTATAATAGAGGCAACAGATGCAAAATCAATATTTATAATCCCGGGAACTGTAATTAAATCCGTAATACCCTGAACTGCCTGGCTTAAAACATCGTCGCAAATTAAAAACGCGTCTGAAACAGTTGTTTTTTCATCAATAACTTTTAACAGCCTGTCATTTGAAATTATCAACAAAGAATCTACTTTGTCTTTTAAATTCTCCAAAGCTGTTTCTGCAATTTTCTTTCTCTGCTCTCCTTCAAAAGAAAACGGGGTTGTTATAACTGCAACACTCAAAATGCCGAGATCTTTTGCAATCTCAGCAACAACAGGAGAAGCCCCGGACCCCGTGCCTCCTCCAAACCCACAAGTAATAAAAACTAAATCAGTCAATTTTTGCGGTTTTTCCCCGCCCGAGGCGGGTCCGCCTAGGGCGGATATAATCTCCTGTTTTGATTCTTCTGCTGCCTTTTTACCTAAATCAGCATCCATGCCGGTGCCTAAACCATGAGTAATATTTTTGCCTATTAAAATCTTTTTGGGTTGGCTCTTTGGTCCTTTTGAAAAATGGAGCGCCTGGGCATCTGTGTTTACAGCCAATAATTCCACGCCAGAAATCCCACGTTTGACCATGCGAGAAACAGTATTAGATCCAGAGCCGCCAACTCCAATAACTTTTATTACTGGAAACATTGCTTTAAAATCTAAAAAATTTATGGGATAAAAGCCCTAAACATTTTTTTGAATTTAGAGCCCCATCCCTTAGCAACTCCCAGTATACCCTCTTCGTCGTCAAAATCAAGCCCCTCTAAAACAAGGCCTGTTACAGTGGCTAAAGCAGGGTCTTCTTGCACGCCTGCAATTTGATTAGCCTGCCTGCCGGCTAGGCAGGGAATCCCTATTTCACAGGATAATTTTAATGTTTCTCTTGTAAATTCTTTCATCTTTGAAATCTTTACACCTCCGCCAGTAAGCACAACTCCTCCAGGAAGCGAACCTTGCCTGCCTATTTTTTTCAATTCCTTTTGAACCAAATCTAAAATTTCAGAAATTCTTGGTTCTATAATATTTACTAACGACTTTTTTGTAAAATTTAACGACGGATCCCAGCCCGAAGCTGGTCCGCCTTTGGCGGAAAAAATTTCTATCTTTTTTTTATCTGTTGCCTGACGGATTTTTTTATTCGAAGCAGATATTAAGCTATCCTTTTTTGAAAGCATACAGGTGCCGTGTTGTTTTTTTATACTTTCAGCAATAGACACATCTGTTTTAAGCCCTATGGCTATGTCATTTGTAATGTTAGCAGATCCAATTGGAAAAACAGCCAAATGTATTAAATCCCCTTCCTCAAAAACTGCCAGAGATGTTGTGGCAGCACCCATGTCAATCAAAGCGATTCCCAGTTCTTTTTGTCGGGGGGTTAAAACAGCGTTTGCAGCAGCTAGAGGAGAAGGCACCACATCGTCAATCTGCAATTTTGCTGCTAAAACTGCTTGCGTAAGGTTTGTAAAATATTGCTGAAAATAACACAAAAGCAAAACTTTTGCCTCAAGGCGTATTCCTATTAAATTAACCGGCTGTTTTATGCCTTTTTGGTCGTCAATAATAAATTCTTTTGGAATCACATCTAAAACTTCGTCATTCCTGGACATATTTATGGCTTTAGTTGCCTGCAAAACCCTATCAACGTCTTCTTTTGAAATTCTTTGGTCAGCCCTTGAAACAGAAATAATGCCGTCTGAAGGCAAAACATGAAGATGGCTTCCGCCTATATTAACAAAAACAGAATTTATCTTTTTCCCGCAGTCCTTTTCAACTCCAGACATTATCATCTGGATATTTTTTGAAACTTCCTCAACACCGGAATTTTCAACAGCCCCTTTGCGCAAACCAAAACAAGGAATCTCTGCGTAAGACAAGGCCTCCCATTTTTTCTGCTTTTTCTGCACAACCAATGCCTTTAAGCTGTGCGTCCCTATATCCAAACCAGCGACAATGTTACCTCTCGACATAATTTTAGATTTTGTTTAGATAAAATTTTTCTTTTTTTTCCATTTTCTCGGACTCTTTTTTATTTTTCTCATGGTCATACCCCAGCAAATGTAAAATGCCGTGTATAAAAACCCTTAACATCTCCCCTTCTTTTACAACTTCCGGACAAATAACTATTTCACCCAAATATCCCTTTTCTTTTAAATTAAAAGAAAGCACGTCTGTGGGCTTGTCTTTCTTACGGTGTTTTCCATTTAACTCTTGTATCTCTTCTTTACTAATAAAAGCCAGAGACAACGACTCCGTTTCTCTATTTTCGCCTGATAACACTTTTTTTGCAACCTGTGTAAAACTTTTCTTGTCTACTTTAAACTTAGTAAGATTGTTTATATCCAATGTCATTCATATATTTTACACTATTTTCCAAAAACAAACAAAAAACCGGGTTTTGACCCGGGGTGGTTTATTTGGTGAAGTATTTTTCTAGGCATTTTTTAAATTCTTCAAGGTCTTGGTTTTTAATGCGGAATCCCGATGCCTCAGCATGTCCCCCATAAGTTATTAAAAATTTGTCGCAAGTTTTCATTGCGTTAACAGAGTTGGTACCTTTTGGATTTCTCACAGAACCGCAGGATTCTTTATCCATTTTTCTAAAAATAAAAGTTGGTTTTTGGTATTTTGAAGAAATTATTGAAGCAACAGATCCAGCCAGCACCAATCTCCACGCAGGATCTCCTTCAAAAATAATCGGGCCATCGGGGCTTTTCAAAATCCTCCTTTCAATTTCTGAAACAATATTTTTAATTTGCTGCTGTTTGTAAAAATTTTTTCCTAAAAGCATCTGCGCCATTTCTTTACATTTTTTAGGGTCAAAAGAAGTTAAAAAAACATACGACTCATTTTCAAAATTTACGGATTCTGCCGCATTTAAGGCAGATATTATTTTTTGTACATACATTTCCCGAATCATAGGAACTTTTTCTTGTTCAAAAATATCAAAAAAGGCCCTTAAGCCAGGGCGGAAAGTTTTTTCTAAAGAGTTTAACCCAAGTTCAATAATCTCAGCGTTTTGTTCAGTTTGCGGAACCATATCAGCAATGGTGCCTAAAGCTGCCATTTCCGCAAAATTGTTTTTTAGACCCTCTGAAATGTTGCTACCCAATAATTCAAGGCAAAGGTTATAAGTAACCCCAGCATTGGCAAGGCCTTTGAACGGATATTTATCATCTGGCTGTTTGGGGTCAACTATAATTGAGGCATTAGGAATTCCGTCAAGAGTTTCGTGGTGGTCGACAATCAATACTTCAAAGCCCATTTCATTTGCCAGAGCAACTTCTTTTACATTCCCAATGCCAAGATCTAAAGTAATAAATAGCGCGGGAGCTTTTTCTTTTAACAATTCTAAAGCACGAACGTTTATGCCATATCCGTTCTTTTCTCTGTCAGGAAAAAAGGCGCAAGAAATTTTGCCCCCCAAACTCTTTATTGCCTCTTCTAACATCACAACAGAAGATATGCCATCTAAATCAGAGTCACCGTACAAAATAATACGCTCCTTGCCCTGGACCGCTTTTTTTATCCTATCTGCAGCTTTTTCTATGTTTTTAATTTTACTCATATTATTTTAATGCTTCTAAGCCAGGAATTTTTTCTCCTGACAAATAAGCCATCATTGCTCCCCCGCCGGTTGATACATGGTTGAACTTATCTATTATACCGCGCTTGGCTAAAAACTCAATAGTCTCTCCGCCTCCAACAAGCGAGAACGCACCGCTTTTAATAATAGCATTAGCAATAGCCAAGGT
The DNA here is from genome assembly GCA_964397155.1 of uncultured Candidatus Saccharibacteria bacterium. GTDB lineage: Bacteria > Patescibacteriota > Minisyncoccia > Minisyncoccales > Staskawiczbacteraceae > XYD1-FULL-39-28. Next base: position 18,746 of record CAYNHB010000003.1, on the reverse strand, counting down.
GCCTTTTTCGTATTTTTTGTTTTCAAATTTTCCAAACGGGCCATTCCATAAAATAGTTTTGGCTCCTAATATTTTTTCTTCAAATAATTTTATTGACTCTTCGTTAATATCTAAAGCGCTGAGGTCTCCTGAAGGCCCGATTATTTTTTCTGGATGTTCAAATTGTATATTTTTTTCTAAAACTTCTTTTTTAATCAAGCCGCTCACAATAACAGCGCCTGCAACCTGTGAAATTTTATTAATGAATTTTGATTTTGTTTCCACTTTTTTGCCACCGATAATGACAATCATTGGCTTTTCGGGATTGTTCGCAATTTTATCTAAAGCATAAATTTCGCTTTCCAGCAAAAGCCCTGCGCAACTTGATAAAAACTTTGGCACTCCGGCAATAGAAGCATGTGCCCTGTGGCTTGCTGAAAAGGCATCATTTACGTAAACATCTCCTAAATAAGAAAGTTTTTCTGCAAAATCAGGATCATTTTCTTTTTCTTGTTTATAAAACCTTAAGTTTTCAAGCAATAAAATCTGACCTGGCTCCAAATTATTAGCAGATGCCTCGGCTTCCGGCCCCACACAATCTGTTTCTTTTGCCACAGGAAAACCAACATATTCAGACAGCTTTTCAGCAACCTTATCCATTTTAAATTTTGGGTCTGGGCCCTGAGGGTCTCCCAAATGGCTCATTAAAATTATTTTTGCCTTGTTCTCAATAAGGCATTTTATAGTTGGTAGGGTTTTTTTAATGCGAAAATCATCTGTAATGTTGCCTTTTTCATCAAGGGGCACATTAAAATCACACCTTACCAAAACGCGTTTGTCTGTTAAATTAATATCTTTTATTGTTTTAAACATTTAGCGTGATTTAAAGTTTTACGGTTTGCCCGGGTTTTATTTCTCCTTTTTTATCGCCATCTTGTTTTTCTCTTTTTTCTCCTAAAACCTTCTGAACTTCATCTTCTTGTTTTTCTTCTTGTATTCTCTGTTTTAATTTTTCTTTAACTAATTCCGGAGATTTTTTCTCTACTTCATCCACCAACGATTCCTCTAGAGCTTTACGCAATTCAGACAAGTTTATTTCTTTTCTTGATTTTTGTTTAGAATCAGAAAAATCTTCTTTGGATTTTTTGGATTTATGAAAAAAAACATTTTCTATCTTAAACTCTTGCCTGGCGCTTTTGCCGGGTGACTTTCCTTGCTCTTCCTCTTTTATTTTATTTTCTTTCAATTTTTTAAGGCACGACTTGCAATAAACAGCCCTTCCTTCTGTGGGAGGAAAAATAACTTTTGTGGATTTGCCACAACTGGAACAAACTGTGTCGTAAAGGACTGTTTGCCCGTCCGGCTGAATCCTTCCCTCTGGCGCATAAAAACCATTTGGCTTAACCTGGTTCTGCTTATTGCCGGATGCCTTTTTCCTTACATCCTCTCCATCGACAAACCCCGACCACCTAGAAATTTTTTCGTCCACTATTTCGCGCCTTACCCCGTATCTTTCTCTTGAGGCCTTTATGATCTTCTGCCTGTTAGAATCTTTTAAAGGGGTAGGCGGAGGAAGGGTTTCAGCTGAAAAAGGATGGCCTGAGATTCCGTCTATCATCAATTTTAAATAAATATTGTACTTTGGCAAATTAACCAAATCTTCTGCGGTAAATTCAGGAGTAAATTCTCTTTCCAAAAATTCTGCGTCCTCTGCGCCTATTCTAAAAACAGCCAGCGTTCCAACGTTGCCAAAAACCGCGTCCCTGACTTCCTCTTCCATTTGAGTAATATATTGGTGGCCAAGCGTAATGTTTAAACGGTATTTTCTCGCCTCAGACAAAATATTGGCAAATGATTCTGTGGCAAAGTTTTGGAATTCATCAACATATAAGTAAAAATCTTTTCTGTCTTCTTCTGGAATATCAACTCTGGACATTGCAGCCAACTGTAACTTTGTAATTAAAAGAGCGCCCAATAATCTTGAATTGTCTTCGCCAATTCTACCTTTAGACAAATCCATTATAAATATTCTTTCTTTATCCATGATATCCCTCATGTTTATTGTGGATTTTGTCTGGCCTATAATATCTCTTATAAGAGGATTCGAAATAAACTGCCCCACTTTGTTTTGTATCGCAGCCGTAGCTTCTATCTCGTACCTTTGGGTATATCTGGCATACTCTGTAACCCAGAACGATTTTACAATCGGATCTGTAATTTTTGCAACCACTTTTTCCCTATATTCAGGATCAGCCAACATTCTGTTTACTCCCAAAAGAGTTGTGTCAGGATACTCCAAAAGCGCTAATATAGCATTGTTTAAAATGTATTCCATTCTTGCTGACCAAACATCCGGCCAAACTTTTTTAAAAACCCCCATCAGTCCTCCCGCAACCAAATGCCTAAATCTAAAATCCACTTTTTCCATAACATTAAAAGCTATTGGGTAATCAAGGTCAGCTGGATTAAAATACACCACATCATTGACCCTTTTTGCTGGAACGAAATCAATCAATTTTTCAGCTCCTTCCCCATGCGGATCAACATAGGCCACGCCTCTTCCCTCTTGTATATCCTGAATTGCCATATTCTCCATTAAATTGGACTTTCCCATGCCGGTTTTCCCTATGCAATAAAAATGCCTCCGCCTGTCATCGGTTTTTATGCCAAATTTTCTTTTCTCATTCCTGAAATTAGTCAATCCAAAAAAATTTGTTTTACTGTTTTCCATATTATTCTATTGGCAAATTAGCCGGAGGACCAGATTTTTTTGATTCAATTTTTGCCATAGTTGGAGCTATCATTCCGGTTGTCCTTATAGGGAAATGATATAAAGTGGCTAATTCTTCTGTGCTTAATATTGCGCAGGCCTGACGCCTGTCAGGATACAATGGCGGATACCTTAAAACAGCATTCCTAAACATTTTTCTTGACCTTAAAAAAGTTCTTCTTTGCCTCCAGAAAAAATGGATCTTTGGACGAGATTTAACAATAAGCGTAAGGCCATTCATATTGTCTGTAAGAAAATGCCCCATATAAGACCTTGTTATTACTCTGTGAGAAGAATTCCACGCATCTCTTTTAGCAACATAAAACCCTCTTATGTTTGTCCTCCAAGCTGGTTTTTTTATTTTGTTTTCTATTTCAGTAATAATTTCTCTTTCTCCAGGAGTTATAACCATTTCCCTTTCTCCTTTTTCTTCTTTTTGTTGAGGCAACCATGAATATTTTGCCGATTCTCCAGAACCCTCTTTTTCAGGACCTAAAAATATTTGCCTGCCAATATACATTAAATCATCAAAAAGCGTTGTTTCTTTAGGTTCTATTCTGTTTGCCAATTGGCTAATTATTTTTTTTCCGTCTTCCCTGTATTCTGGCTCATCTTTATCTGCAATAGGAACCGAAGTAAATTGAACCCAATAATGCTCACCTGGACCAAGCTTTGACATTGCTTCCAATAAAGAGATCATTGGGTCAAGTCGTTTTTCTTCGGCTGAAATTCTTTCACCCTGCGGTTCAAAAAATTTCTCATAAGTTTTTATCGGCAAAGCAGATGTTCTTCTAAGCTCCCAGTCCTCGCCATACGCATCCCATTCCTCATTAGGAACGCTTTGTGGAACTAATTTTGTATAATCTGGCACTTCATGAATTTCTATATCAGGATAATGACCGTAAAGAGCTGACTCAATGCTGTGCCTGTGATGCTGGCCAACTCTTAAATAAAAATGTATCTTGCCTTCTATGCTGGTTATTTCCCAAGAGCACCATTCAGGCCCATTATCTAACTCTCCTTCGCACCATATTTCACGAAAATTTGCTCCATCCCAAATTGGCCAAATGGAAGTAAATATATCTTCCATGGCCTTAAAGGGCAGCAAAACTTCTTTGGGCGGAATTAATTCCAATAACACCCACTTTCTTTTAGCAATAAAAAAATCCCATCCAACCCACCATAAATAAATAGTTTTTAGCTGGGCCTGAAGCATTAAAGGCAAAAACAACCACCACCATACTCTTAAAAATGGAACCCATAAAATAATTAAAAATAAAATCAGCCACCAAAAAGGATCCCAAATAACTTTCCTTAACCATTCCGTCCAAAATAACCACAGGGGTAATTTCATGCTCCTACTGCCCCGAGCAACCAGGGCAAATATTCAAGAGTAATAGATACTATTGAAACGACCAAAAATCCAATAGCAAAATATTCAAAGGCAAATATTACAGGCACCACCACAAAAGTAACTTTTCTTAAATGCCAGTAATATATAAACGAAAAGAAAACGATATAAAAAATCGCCGACATTGCAAATAAAACTATTAAACCAACAGAAAATATAGCCATTTTTCTTTTCTTTGTTTATTATATTACAAACGAGGAGAAAGTGGAATAGCTTGCTTTTCCACTTTTGACGAGTGCAGTAATATATCTATGAAGTTTATATATTACAAACAAGAAAAAAGTGAAATAGTTTACAAGTAATGCCTTTCATGATAATTTGTGTTAATAAGTTGCACCTTGAATTTTGAATACACCAAAAGAAAGGACAAACCATGATAACCCTGTCAAACGGCTATGAATTTGAATTTGTTACAGCCAGCGGAGCTTTGGCTTACGATGGCAAAGGCTGGCCATAGGAGTGGCCCCTAAGATGGCTTGGCATCATTGATCCGCGGCTTTTTGCCAACGTAATGAAAACCGTAACACTACAGCCCAGAAAAGGAAACTTAAGGTGGCACAAACCTTGGAGTTGCATCAGGCCCATGATAGGCGGCGCAGTCAACGCAGTTGGGCTGACAAATCCAGGCATTAACTGGTGGGCGGAAAAAATAGGGCCGAAAGTTGATCCTAAAAAAGTTCCGCTAATCGGTTCAATTTATTCAGAGGAAATTGAAGAACTCAGAGCAATGGCTTTTGTTATGAACAAAGCCGAACTTGTTGCTCTTGAATTCAATGCTTCTTGCCCCAACACAAAGGGCAACCTGCTTTCTGCTTCTAACGCAACTCAAATCATAAGATCTGCCGAGGAAATCAAGAAGGTGTCACGCCATCCGGTTTGGGTAAAACTATCGGTGGTGCACGATGCTAAAAAAATTGTGCCAAATCTTAAAGGCATAGCCGAAGCTTTGAGTATAAACAGTGTGCCTTGGGAAAAAGTTTTTCCAAACCATACAAGTCCGCTTACAAAATACGACGGAGGCGGAGTTTCAGGAAGAATTGCGCAGCCATTTACTTGGTCTTTTGCCTTAGAACTGCAAGAACTAACCCATATTCCGGTTATTGCACCGAGCATCTGGAATTTTTCAGATATAGAAAAACTGCGGGCTGAAGGGATAAGAGCCTTTAGCTTTGGCTCTGTGTTTCTTTGCCACCCCTGGCGGCCAACACTGTATGTTCGCCGATATAGAAAACAAATCCGAACCCAGCAAGGAGAAGCGAGATGACCCAAACCATCACGGTACTACCAGAACCTTTTGATGCCCATTGCCATTTAAGGCAAGGCGACATGCTTCCAACAACGGTCTGGTTTGCGGCAAAGTACTTCAGTTGTGCAGTTGCAATGGGCAATACTGTTCCAGCAATTGCAACAGCTGATGACGTGGCAAGATACGAGGCAGAAATTCTTGACCATGTGCCCCGTGGCCGTAATTTCACGCCCACTGTGGCCATGATGCTAACAAGAAAAACCACTGCCAAAACTATTAGAGAGGCAGGCAAACGAGGAATTGCGGTCTTAAAATATATCCCGAAGGGAGTATCTACCAATTCTGAAGAAAGCATTTCTTTAGAACAACTCCCGCAATACTTCTCAGTGATGGATGCTGCCGTAGGAGCTGATATGGTATTTTCCGGCCACTGGGAAGCAATGCGTGACCGAGATGGAGAAGAAGTGCATGAGCTCTTTAGAGAGCAAGAGGCGATATACCATTTAGACAATGTGGTGAAGCTTTTCCCTAGCTTAAAGATTGTGGTTGAGCATGCAAGCACAAAAGCAATGATTGACTATGTCAAAACTTGCCCCTTAAATGTGCGTTGCACGCTTACTCTTCACCACGCCTTAATCGAATACTGGCATGTATTTGGGGGAGACGGAAAAACTATCGTAAACCCGCACCTCTTCTGCAAGCCAGTTGCCAAGAGAGAAGAAGACAAGCGAGCTGTTCTTGAGGCAATGTTGAGTGGAGATCCTCGCTTCTTTTTTGGGTCAGACAGCGCGCCTCATCTAAAAAGCGCGAAAGAAAAGACCCCTCCGCCAGCTGGAATATTTTCTGCTCCTGTAGCCATACCAAAGCTTGCAGAAATATTCTTCGCGCACGGGAAAACTGCAAACGACCTGGCGAACTTCACTTCCAGATTTGGTCTAAAATTCTACGGCAAAACCATGCCCCAAAAAACAATAACCCTAGCGAGAAAGGACTGGGTGGTTCCGCCTGAATACCATGGCCTTGTGCCTTTCTTGGCAAGGCAAACTTTGCACTGGCAGGTTGTGTAAAAGCAACTCCACATGCGGCCCCGAAACAAGGCCGCTTTTTTATGCAACAAAAACGGCTCATGCTAGCCTAGCATGAGCCGTTTTCTGTTCTCTATTTTTATGACTTTAAAAAATATTTTTCTCCTTCGTGCTTTTCAAAGTGGTTTTTATTGTTTAAGTTCATTAGCACAGTATTTTTTGCAACCAATCTTTGAGCCAAAACCTGTTTTACAATTTCATCTTTGTGAAGAGGCTCGTTGCTATTTTCTAAAACTTTTGTAATCACATCTTTTATGGTTCCTGGAACATACCCCCATTCTGAAAGCGCATAAGTTCCCCTTCCAACTAAAACAAACCTGCTGTCTTTAATAAGTTCGTTGTGCACTGTTTGAGGATAAGTTTTTTTATTTGGCGAGCTATACTCTAAACCATCAATGTGCAAAGCTACTTCTGTAAAGTGAAGGGGCTTTCCGTGCTTTTTAAAAACTAAAAATGCTTTGTCTTTTACTCCTCTTGGCTTAATTTCCGGCCACTCAATCAAACCCAACTCTCCGTCTGAATTTGGCTGGATTCTTTTTGAAACTTCAAGATAAGACAGTGCCTCTTTTTCTGACATCCCCTGTTTTGAAGCAATTTCCGGATAAAATCCTTTTTGAACAATAGGCCTTCCTATTTTTTTCATTTCAGAAACCAAAGAGCCCAAATTTTCTTTAACTTTTGGCTGGGCGTTAGGTAAATTTGACCAAAAATAATGGTAATCCTTTTTTTCGCAAACTCTTGAAAATTGGTTTCCTAGAGTAAGCAAAAATAAAATATAGGGCTTGGCTTTCTTGCCACCCAACTCTTCTAAAATATTTTCTTCTTTTTTAAAACCTCCGTGTTCTTTAAAATAATCCTCAAATTTAGCAAAAATAGCATTTAGCGCTTCTTTGTTGTTTTTTCTTATAAAGTTAAAACCGGCCTCCTCTATCTGGCGGACTCTTTCTCTTGTAATGCCAAAGGTTTTTCCAATTGCTTCCAGGGTTTCAGGATTGCCAGATTTTACCCCAAATCTGCGATTAAAAATATCCTTAGTTTTTGGGCTAAGACCTTTGGTGAATTTTTGATAAATTTGAGAATAATTAATATTTTCCATATTATTAGACTATTATACCTAATTAACATAGTTTATCATATAAAATAGACTATGTCAAGGGGGGTTAATCTACATCTATTTTTTGGCGCTAAATTTGTACCAAGTTACTAATAATGGGCTGGCTATAAATATAGAAGAATATGCCCCGGAAGTAATGCCTATTATCAAGGCCAATGCAAAATATTTGAGGGTTTCCCCGCCAAAAAAGTATATGGCAAAAAGCACAACAAGGGTGCTAAACACCGTGCTCAAGGACCTGCCTAATGTTTGGTTTAAACTCCAGTTTACTGTATGTTCAAATTCGCCCATTCCCTGCCTTAAAATGTTTTCTCTGACGCGGTCAAAAATAACAATGGTGTCATGCACTGAAAACCCAAGCACAGTTAATAAAGCTGCAATAATCGGAATTGTAACTTCAATATTATACAAATGGCCTAAAACAGAAAACACCCCAAGCGGAATCAAAATATCATGGAACAGGGCAATCAGGGAGGCTAACCCGTATTTCCATGACGCCACAGGCCTTGAAACTTTTCTAAAAGCAAAAGCAATATATAAGGTTATTGCTATTAAGGCTAAAACAATCGCCAACTGCGTTTTATTCCTCAATTCCTGCCCCACAGAAGGCCCAATATATTGAAAACTCTTTTCTTGGACAGCAGACAAATTATTTAATTCTGAAAGTATTTGCTGGTGAACATCTTCATCAACCCCTTTAAATTGCAAAACTGCGCTATTTTCTCCTATTGGCCTTACATTAATTTCCCCCAAATCTCCGCCAGAGGCGGATCCGCCTTCGGCGGAAAAACTGCTCAAAGCATCTCTAATTGCTTCATTTGAAGGCCTGCCTCCTCCTTCGGCGGAAAATTCAATTTCCATGTTGCTCCCTCCTGTAAACTCAATGCCAAACTTCAGCCCAAAAACAAACAACGACACAAAGGTAGCCAGCACCAAAACCCCAGAAACTATGTAATAAACTAATGAATACTTTGTAAACTGAAAATTCATATTTATAAAATCCATTTAATTTTGTCTGTCCATTTGCCTATAAACACTTGTAAAAAAATTCGCGTTATAAAAATCGCAGAAAACATGCTCAGTAAAATACCCAATGCCAATGTAAACGCAAACCCCTTAATAAAAGAAGTTGCTACCAAAAACAAAATAACACAAACAATCAATGAATTAAAATTGCTGTCTCTAATTGAAGGCCATGCTCTTTTAAATCCTTCGTCAATTGCTGATGATATATCTCTGCCAGCTTTTATTTCTTCTTTCATTCTAGCAAAAATAAGAATGTTTGCGTCAACGGCCATGCCTATAGAAAGCACAAATCCTCCAATGCCAGCCAAGGTTAAAGTAACCGGAATTAACTTAAATATAGAAAGCACTAAAGCAACATAAATCACCAAAGCAATAGATGCCAACAAACCGGGCAATCTATAAACTAAAACCATAAACACAACAACCGCCAACAACCCCCAGATTCCTGCCATCAATGATTTTTCTAATGAAATTGTACCCAATGTTGGACCAACCGTTTCCTGTGAAATTGGGTCTCCAATTTTTACAGGCAAAGCGCCAGAATTCAGCCGGCTTGCGATTGTATTGGCTGTCTGGGTGCCGATATCTCCTGTTATAACTGCGCTTCCCCCGCTTATTTTGTCTTGCACAATTGGAGCGTATAAATCACTGCCGTCAACCTTGCCGTCTCCCGATGTGTCAATAATAGAATATCCGTCTAAAAAGATTGCCAAGGGCTTTCCGATGTTCCTTTCTGTAAGCTGTTCAAAAATTCCAGAACCTTCATCATTAAATTCAAGCTGAATTTGCGGTTTGTAAGTTGTCTGGTCAAAAACAACTGCGGCTTTTTTCAAATATTGCCCAGTTAGTTCTGTTGGCTTAAAATAAGGGTTTTGCAAAGCCAATTCCCAGCCTTCAACTGTTGTAAAATCATTTCCATTTTCTTGTGCAGTTTGAATTTCCTGCATTTTGTCTAAAATCTGCTGGGCCTCTTCTTCGGTTCTTTGCTCATTAAATTCAAGGTATGGAGTTTCCCCTATCATTTCAATTGCCTGCTTTACATCTGTAACTCCAGGCAACTCCACTATTAATCTGTCTTGCCCCTGTATCTGCACTACTGGCTCTGAAACCCCAAACAAATTCACCCTTCTTTCAATTACATCTCTTAATCCAGACATAGCTCCAGAATCATCTTCAACGCTTGATAAGTCCGCCTGATAAACTAACCTTACACCGCCCTGCAAATCAAGCCCCAAAACATACGGCTTTTCAGGAAATTTTAGCAAAGTCCATAAAAATTTTCCATTCAAAAAATCAACCCCTTGGTTGAAATAATTTGGATACGCAAAAATCCCAGCCAATACAGCCAGGACCAATACACCAATAAATATGTAATACTTTTTATGCATTATAATAAAATCATTATATGTTTTATTTTAAAATTAGTCAATAATCAACAAAAAAGCCGACGATACGCTATTGCGAATATCGCCGGCTGAATGAGTTTTTCAATGCGGGGCTAGCCATAAACCCTGCTTTGAACTACCTGGCCGTAAACAGCGCGCAGGAACAGCCTCAAAAAGAAAGGCTGCATCTTTAAGAACGCCTCACCAGGAGTACGCCACTGCCCCACTTCACCCTCAAGGCGCTCTCTGGCCTCTTCTGAGACAACCTCAATCAGGGCCAACTTTCCATCATCCCTGCGGGCAAAACGCAAGGTCAGATCCTCGAAGGTCTCCCAATCTTCAGGGTCACGTTCGGGCTCCCATCTGAACAAACCCTCAAAAGTCAGGACCGCATCGCCAACAGCGTTGGTTGACAGGAAAACCCTGGGGTCCATGTCCTTCTGTCCTTCCAGAACAGCTTTGAACCCGCGCTGAAGCGCAAATCCGAGTCCCTCTTTCTGATTCTTCCACCTCTGCAGAGCCCTTGGCTCCAACGGAGGAGGAACGAGCTTCAGACCATCCCTTACACCACCACTATCGTCCTTGATAGCCGACAGGGGAATCGAGGTCGACTCCAAGTATCTAAGTCGGCCACTGGCTTTGGCAACAAAGAGCTGGCTGCCTTCCTGGCTTTCCAGATCAAGATCCTCATGAGGATCGCCATTGACCGACGGGATGTGAAGGCGGAAATTTCCGACTTCCCCCCGCCAAGCTTGGCCGGGAGTGATCTCCCGGCTCACGATAGCTCGGAGCGCTGGAGGCGCTGGCGCTTCTTTGGGCTTGGCCTCTTTAGCTTCCTCAACCTGAGTGTCTTCGTAAAGACCCTTCAGCCGAAGAACTAGGCTCTCCTTGTCCTTGGGCTTGAGCCCGAAGTCATCAGAAATCTTGAATCTCCTGTTTTTCTGAAAGCGAACGGACCCCTTGTCGCCAGGAATCAGAAACTTCCACTTCAGCATCAGATCTAGCACTGTTCCAGCCTTACCACTTTTGGCTTGCCGGCACCAGTGAAACACCATGGCGAGAAAAACTGCTCGCCTAACTCTGAGGTCGCTACTGGACAACTTGGCGCTTATGCCAGCTTCCAGAACCCCGACGATCTCAGCCCAGGTCTTGCCTTCCACGTCTGAGGACAGATTCTCCAGATCCTCCTGAATGGCCCGCGCCTCGTCAAGAAACACGAGTATCTGAGGGATTGCTCCAGAAAGACGCTCAATCCTGTCAGAAACAGCATTGGCGGCCGTGGCAGAAGCCTTAAGGGCTTCTAACGCGCCCACTCCAGAACGATGTTTTGCAAGCGATGTCTGAAGGAACTCATCCCTCAGAACCTCGAGCATCTGAGCAGTGGTCAGGTTGTCGCCCATGGCTTCCATGGCTCGCTCCTTAAAAAAATGCTTCTGTTTGTTAGACACCACACCTCAATGCCGAATAAAACGGCTCTGAAGTGTGGCGTCTATAAATTAATGTTCTAACCTATATTGTATCATATTATTATAATCCTGTCAACAGTTTAACGGGTCTTCTACAATTAAAAAACGCCGCAGGTAGGCGCTAAATGTGGGGTGTCGGAGACCCCACAAATCTTTTTTTCTTTGATGGCTCAGCACTAAAAGTGCTGAGCCATCGGTTGAGCCATCAAATAATTACTCTATTTTTTCATAATAAACATACCCTCCCATAGCTCCAACCTGCTTGATTTTACCTTCTTTCTCCAGCTCGTCTAAATACCTGGTGGCAGTGGCATCAGAAACCCCCAAAAGATTCTGCACAGCATCATTGGTTATAGATTTTTGCATCTCAATGCTTTGTAAAACTTTTTGCTTTCCTTGTTCTTTCTCTCTTTTCTGTTTTTCTTTAAAATTTTCCTTATCTTCAGAAGCGCCGGGGGGCCTTTTTACCAAAACCCAAACAACAACTACCCCAATCACCACCCCAATAATAAAAATAAACAATTGCTCCATATTATTTATTTAAAATTAAATCTTTTATTTTGGGACTATTATGCCCTTTTCGTTAAGCTCAACCAAAAGCTTTCTTCCGAGCTTATTTTCTGCCCTACCCTGAAGCCATGCCCACAGCTTATCTTCACCTGGCAGCTTTCCTGGCAGCTTTGTGTCCATCAAATTTTCCGGCCTTTCCAAAAACATATGCTCAACAGCGCTTACATCGTCATCGTCAACCAACTGCATAACTTTATTCCAAAATTCTATGGCTACTTCTGGGCGTTTTTCTTCGATTATTGGTTCATGTTCTTTTTCCATATTTTTTTTATTTTAATTTATATTCTTTTATTTTTTGTAAGTGTATTTTGTCTTTTTCTCTGCCGTATTTTTTGACTATCGATTCCTTCCATTCTTCGCAAACATCTAAATTAGCAAACTTAAAACCTTTAACTACAATTGGGTTTGTAAAAATTTTTTCAAAAATTTCCTCTTGTCCGGGCCAAGCTGAACCAATATCAACAAAAATATCTTTTATTTTAATTTTATATAATTTTTGGTTTGGGTCTCCCCTAAAACAAACCTGTTTGGCATCTTTTGGCACAAAAGATAAGTCCCTTATAGCGATATCAAGGTCATTAAAATCTTCTTTAAATTCCAAAACTCCTAGTAAGTACAGGGGAGCTGAACCAAAAACCACAAAATCCGATTTTAACTTTTCTTTCAACTCTCCCAGCACCTGCTCCACCCTCCCCAAAAACTTTTGATTTATGGTCATTTTTTCCTTTTTCTTAAATTTACTCTTTTAAATCTAAAAAATCAATTATTTGTTGCTCGTCCAACCGCCCAAACCCAAACGGCTCAGCACCAAAAGTGATGAGCCGTTCATTTAGCTATCCGTGTTTTATAGTTTTTCTAAAATTTTTAGTTCTAATTTGTCTGTATCTGTATCATAAACAGCAAAAGTGGGTTTGTAAAAATGCCCTGCAAGTTCGCCTGGGTTTATTATATGGCATCCAGCCAATTTTTCCTCCCATGCTCTGTGGGTATGCCCATAAAAAACCAAATCAAATTTACCTGACTGAGCTAATTTTTTAGCTTCTGATGGAAAATGGTTTATTGCAATCTTTTTTCCAAACAATTCAATTTCTAAGGTATTTTCTTTTATTTTTACGTTCTTAATTTTATTATAATCATCAGTTGAAATTTTTTCATTTTTGTCCATGTTGCCAAAAACTCCAAAAAACTCCTCGCTAAAACCTTCTAGTGATTCTTTTAAGCTTTCTGGGCTTCCAATATCTCCGGCATGCAAAATTGTTTTAATTTTTTGTTTTTTAATCCACTGCACAGCTTTTCTAAAATTTGCCACATTACCGTGCGTATCTGAAATTATCGCAATTTTCATGTTATTTGCCTTCGACGCAAGCGTTGAATATGCTTATTTGATTGTTGTAATTTGCAATTTCTAATTTTAATTGCTCTGCTAAAGAATTGTACTGAGCCACAAGCTGGTTATAGTCGTCTACCATATGCCTGTATGCAGCAGATACTGGTGGCGTATGATCAATCTGCTCTTTTCTCTCATCAATTTGCAAAAGCAAATCATCTAAATGCTCTTTGTTAATATCAATTTGTGACTTTATTTCTGCTGACGGCTGGGGGCAGGCAGAAAGAGGAAGCCCGAATTCTTGCACTCCAATCCAAACTGTTTGCCCCTTGTAAGTGCCCTTGACTACAGCAACCCCTATTTCTAAATATCTGTTGTTTAAAATATTTTCTCTGTGACCAGGGCTTGCCATCCAATTTTCAAGAACTTGTTTTTCTGAAGAAAAATTTCCTAAAATTAAATTTTCTCCGGTAATAATATATTCGTATCCATAACTGCTTACCAACTCACCGGGTCCCACTCTTAAAGGAGAAACATGTTCAAAATACTGGTTTTCAAACATATCATATGCTTTGGCTGATGATGCATTGTTGAGAAAAACATTTTCTTTTAACTGAGGCAACCTGTTTTGCTGACGTTGTAAATTTGTTTCTTCAATTATTTTACTTTTTAATAAAACAATCTGGTTCTCTTCTCCCCCAACATTCAAAGGCGAGGGTGTAAAAACCTTTTTCTGGAATTCTAAAACAATGTCTGTAAAATCCTTTTGCTGGAAATTTTTCACCTGGCTGCCTAAATTGTTAAAAATATCTACAACGCCTTCTTTTAAATAAATGCCTGCTGTAAAAGCAGTAAATATTAAAAGCAGAATTATTGAAAACCTAATTTTTCCCATGGCATTTTTTATATTTTTTTCCGCTTCCGCATGGACAGGGGTCGTTACGGCCGGCTTTGCCTTTTGAGCCCAACACGCCACCCGTCTGGCGTGTTGAAGCAATGGCTTTCCCGCCCAAGGCGGGTCCGCCTCGGGCGGATAAAATATTCTCTGCAATGTTTTGGTCAATAGTTGCCAATAATTGCTGGAATGCCCTGTGGCCTTCATTTTTATACTCAACCAAAGGATCTCTTCCTCCATACGCGCGAAGCCGTACAGAATCTCTTACGTGGTCCATGTAAGATAAATGTTCCTGCCAAAGAGTATCTAAAACTTTTAAGCTTACAAATTTACAAACTTGATTGAAATTTTCTTCCCCCAGTTCTTGTTTTTTCTTTTCTAGTTCGTTTTTAAAATTGGAGCTTTGAACATTGGAATTTGATTGAAAATTGAAAATTGAAAATTGAAAATTATTAAGAAAAGCTTGTCTTTTCTTATATATTATTTCTCTGTGTTTATTAATTACATCATCATATTCTAGCAAATGTTTTCTGGCATCAAAATTAAAACCTTCTATTTTTGACTGGGCTGACTCAATGGCGCCTGAAATCATTCCTGCTTGAATGGGCTCGTCTTCTGGAACTTTTAAGGCAGACATTAAGCCCTTAATTTTATCTCCGCCAAAAATACGCATTAAATCATCCTCTAAAGAAACAAAAAATTGGGTTGATCCTGGATCTCCCTGCCTGCCTGACCTTCCCCTTAACTGGTTATCAATTCTTCTGGCATCGTGACGTTCTGTTCCCATTACGTGCAAGCCCCCTAATTTTTTTACTTCTTGTGTTTGGTTTTTATCTGGTGGATTCCCTCCAAGCACTATATCAACTCCTCTTCCCGCCATATTAGTTGCAATTGTAACTGCCCCTCGCCTACCTGCTTGAGCTATTATTTCTCCTTCCCTTTCATGGTTTTTTGCATTTAAAATTTCATGAGGAATGCCTTTTGTCTCCAATAATTTGCCTAAATACTCGTTTCTTTCAACTGACCTTGTGCCAACCAAAATTGGCTGGCCCTTTTTATGAATTTTTTCTATTTCTTTTACAACCGCTGTAAATTTTCCGTTTTCTGTCCTAAAGACCATATCAGTATGATCCTGCCTTGCAATGGGCTTATTTGGAGGAATTGCAACAACCTCTAACTTATAAACTTTATCAAACTCTTCTGCTGAAGTTAAGGCGGTTCCAGTCATACCGGATAATTTTTTATACATTCTGAAATAGTTCTGAAAAGTTATCGTGGCAACGGTTATGGATTCTGGCATAACCCTAACGCCCTCTTTTGCTTCCACTGCTTGATGAAGGCCGGCTGACCAACGGCGCCCCGGCAAAATCCTGCCTGTAAATTCGTCTATAATTAAAATCTCGTTGTTTTTTACCGCGTAATGCCTGTCTCTTATAAATAATGCCTTTGCCCTTAAAGCGGACTCTAATTGGTGGGTTGTTACAATATCGTTTTCTAGCCATGGATCAGAACCCAAGCTTTTTACAATTTTGTTTTGACCCTGTTCTGTAAAAGTGGCTGTTTTTAATTTTTCATCAATTTCGTAATCTTTGCCTTTTTCTAAAACAGATACAAGCTTTGCAAAACTATAATACTTTTCTGTTGCTTCTTCTTGTTGACCTGAAATAATTAAGGGAACCCGTGCTTCATCAATCAAAATAGAGTCAACCTCGTCAACAATGGCAAAATTGTGCCCCCGCTGAACTTGTTGGCTCAATTCATAAACCATGTTGTCGCGCAGATAATCAAAACCAAATTCATTGTTAGTGCCGTAAGTAATGTCAGCTAAATACGCCTCTTTTTTAGAGCAAGGCCTTAAAAATTCCTGAACCACCTTAAAGCCACCTTCTACGTCTCTTTTTTTATCTTTTTCTTGGTTTTTATATTCTGAATCATAAATGTAACCGCTTTTATTTGTCATACAGCCAACGCTTAACCCAACAGCATCATAAATCTGACCCATCCATGCAGTGTCCCTTTTTGCCAAATAATCATTAACAGTTATGATGTGCACCCCTTTGCCTTCTAAAGCATTTAAATAAGCTGGCAAAGTTGCTGCTAAAGTTTTTCCTTCACCAGTTCTCATTTCAGCAATCTTACCTTGATGTAAAACAATGCCTCCAATCATTTGAACATCAAAATGGCGCTGGTTCAAAGTTCTTTTTGAGGCCTCTCTAACCAAAGCAAACGCCTCTGGTAAAATACTATCCAGAGTCTCGTCTTTGTCTAACCTTCCTTTTAATTCAGCAGTCTTGCTTTTAAGCGTTTCCCCGCCCGAGGCGGGTCCGCCTAGGGCGGAAAATTCTGGCTCAAAAGAATTTATTTTATTTATTATTGGCTGGAGATTTTTTATGAACTTTTCATTAGGATCCCCAAAAATTTTAGAAAAAAATGCCATATATTAAGATTATACGAAAAAATACATAAATTCAACACAAAAAATCATAACCTATCCAATAATCTCAAAACAGCTCTCTTCAGTTTATATGAATTGCAATGCTTCAAAACCCCGAAATAAGATTTTATAGTTTGGTCAAAGGATTTTTTTGTTACTTTTCCGAGCCTAAGAAGATCTATTTTTCTTTTGATATTTCTGAACATTCTTTTTGAGTTCTCAATCTTAAAATTATAAAGTTCGGGAAACTGATGTATCCTAAAAAATCAACCCCCTCCCCGTATTTTCTTATTATGGATTTGTGAGGATGCAAAGACAGTTTCAAATTATTTTCAATAAAACTTCCCGTTCGCGAAATTAGATTTTGTAAATATTCCGTATTGTCGCTCAGAATGACGAAATCATCGCAATATCTGATGTAATATCTAACTTTTAATTTATGCTTAACAAATTTATCAAGTTCGTTAAGGTAAATATTGGCAAAAAGCTGACTTGTAATATTACCCAATGGAATCCCTTTATTTTCTGCGACAAAGTAGCTTTCTATTATTTCATTTATCAGCCAAACCGTGTCCTCATCTCTGATTTTTTTCTTGATTAAATTTATTAAAACATTATGGCTAATTGAATCAAAAAATTTTCTAACATCGCATTTTAGAATATGGCAGTTTTTTGTATTGTTTTTGCCAACCTTTTTCGCAAATTCATTCAGCCGATTTACCGCCCGATGAGTCCCTTTGCCTAGGCGACATGAATACGAATCAAATATAAACGCCTTATCAAAAATAGAATATAAAATACGAAATACGGCGTGATGCAAAACTCTGTCCCTCACACATGCCTTATGAATATGCCTTAATTTTGGGTCTTTAATATAAAACGAAAAGTATTCTGAATGTTTATATTTTTTATATTTTAAATCGTTGCAAAGCGTAAAAATGTTGTGTCTTAAACTTTTCTCAAATTGTAGAACATCCGGCTTCCATCTTTTGCCCTCCTTAAAATCAGCCCATGCCACAAATAAATTTTTTGACGAGATAATTTTATCAAATAAATTATAACTTTTAAGCCCCCCCCCAGACAGTTTGATATTTTTGTTTTTAAACATAAATTTGAAACACAAAAGGAGCTTATGCTCCTTTTTATGCGGATACTTCGGAACGGGAACGGATGTTGCCATTGGAGTTGTCGGGACTGTACCAGTTGACATAGACCTTGCGATTACCGGGATTCCAGCTCACGCTCGGAACCCTACCATCGGAGCAACGCGAGCCCGTTTTTTTGCCTGACTTCATCTGTATCACCGATAATCTTTGAAACAAAATTATCTGTGTTAGCTGGCGGTCGCCAGTAGTACTCCGAGCTAAAGCTCGCGAAAATCAGGCAAGCAGTTTCCTATGTGGCAAGATAGCTCCTGCCACAAGTTTACCATACATCAAAACAGCCCTCTTGCAAAACGAGTTTTGCAAGAGGGCCTAGATTGCCTGCTCCAGTCGCTTGCGAGCGACTTACGCAGGCAAAGGAAACTGAACGGAACGGGAACGGACGTAGCCAAAGGAGTCGCCGGGACACGACCAGAAGACAAAGACCTTGCGATCACCGGGATCCCAGCCCACGCTCGGAACCCCACCATCGGAGCCCCGCGAGCCCGCGCACAAGGTCCAGTTCACGACGTCCAGATGTTGCCCTGTCGCCACATAGAACCCAGTGCCGAGCAAGAGCCGTTCGGGCAAGGTGACACCCTTGTGCCCTACCTTGGCGAGATTGTCGGCCGACTTATTGGCGTTCTCCTCATCGGCTTCAACGACTCGCCGGAATCCGACGACATAACTGCCGTCGCGATTCGAATCGCGGTCATGGGTCGGCACTGCCGTGTCCAGGTCATCGGCATAGAGATAGAAATTCACGCCGAGCCGACGGTTACCAGCAACAATCTTGTTGCTGGTAACACCCTTAACGACGGGCATCACCCACAAATCCGGATGCTCCGGGACAACCAGGTTCTTCACTACGCCCCATTCATCCTCCATGCCCAATG
>CAYNHB010000002.1:0-44135 GCA_964397155.1 uncultured Candidatus Saccharibacteria bacterium | reverse complement strand
GGCAGAATTGATATTATAATAGGCACACACCGAATTTTGTCAAAAGATATTGATTTTTTAAACCTCCAACTGCTTATTATTGATGACGAACAAAGGTTTGGAGTAAAACAAAAAGAGCGCCTAAGACAGCTAAAATCGTCTTTGGATGTTTTAAGTTTGTCGGCCACTCCGATTCCGAGAACCATATATTTGACCATGTCGTCTTTCAAGGATATAAGTTTGATACAAACTCCGCCAAAAGGAAGGCAGGCAATCAAAACCCAGGTTTTGCCGTATTCAGACAAAACCATTAAAAAAATAATAAACTTTGAACTAAAAAGGAAAGGCCAGATTTATTTTTTGCACAACAGAGTGCAGACAATAGAAAAAACAGCAGAAAAGATAAAAAAGCTTTGTAAAAAAGCAAGGATAAGCATAATTCATGGCAGAATGCCCGAAAAAAAGCTGGTTGGAATAATGGATGATTTCCAAAAGCAAAACACAAATGTGCTTGTAGCAACAACAATTATTGAAAACGGATTAGACCTGGCAAACGTAAACACTATTATAATAGAAGACGCAACCCTCCTAGGGCTTTCACAGGCCCACCAGATAAGAGGAAGGGTTGGCAGGTCTGATAAAAAAGGTTTTGCTTATTTTTTATATGAGCCAAAACAATTAACTCCCTCATCTAAAGAGCGCTTGAAAGCCCTTGAAGATGCGCAAGAGCTCGGTTCTGGCTATAGGATTGCTATTAAAGATTTAGAGTTACGGGGAGCAGGAAACATACTCGGCCGCGAGCAATCAGGCGCCATAAATAAAATAGGGTTGAACTTGTATTCTCAAATATTATCTGAAGCTATAGAAAAAATGCGAGAATAAAAAACAACAAAAAAGCCCCTACAATAATAGAAGCCTGAACACAACTAACCCCACTTCTCAATCTGCTCTAAAACAATACCTTGAAGGGCGCCTACTACCTTCTTTTCAGGATCATCAGCTAAGACATATATAAACGAAGGAGGAATTTCCATAGCGTTTGCTAATTTATTTACAAAGAGCAAAGAAACACCTCTGCGATCTGTCTCTACCAAAGAAACAAAACTGGGCGTAACCCCCCAGAGCCTAGCTAAACCATTCTGGCTTAAATGCCTTGCTATGCGGAGTCTTCTTATAGCTCTGCCAATTAAGAATCTCTTCTCATCTGTCATGCTATCAATCCTTTTTCAAAAGGCCGGATTGCGGAAAACGAACTTGATTTTATATTACATAAAAAGCATTAAATTTCAAGCTTTTTATATTTTTTACATTCCAAACTAAAATACTATAATTTATAAAGCTTCATAATATTTAGTATCATATTTCGTTTATCAAAAAAATCCTAACGTATCTGTCTAAACGGTAAAACTGCAAAGATTTCTCTGTTTTTTTAGAAACATCATACGGACTTATCCAAACACTCTGCTGAAAAAGTTTGTACTCTAAATTTTTTAAAATACTTCTTAATAATCCTCTGTCTCTTTTACGATTCTGGGGAATGTCAAAAATTACCATAATCCATTTACCGTCTTTTCTTTTCTTCATCTCGCTATCCTTAATTTTAAAACTGGCTCTTAATGATTTATTTACTCCCTTTTTAGTAAGAAGAATAGCATCATTGCCCTGAAGATTTTTCACTTTAATAAAATTATTTTTCTTTAAATAATAAATTAGTTTATTGAAGGCTTGCCTGTTTCCCATTTTTCGGTATTTTTCAAAAATTGGATCTCTGGGACCAGGCAATACATCACCAAAAGTTCGCCTGCGTTTCAGAATGAAATGAACAGTATCACTTGTCCCCTCTAATAAGTCAAGTAAAAATTGATCTGTCATAGGAAGTTTCATAATCTAATAAATTAAATTTTTATATTTTGCATCTTTATATTTATATTTTACCACGAATAGCAAACAATACCATAAATTACGAAGCTTCGTAATTTATGGTATTACTAAAATATCACAAAATTACCGTCGAATTAGGCTGTCAAATTAGTGATTTCTTAATTTTGTGGTATAGTTAACAAAACAAATTTTAATTTTCAGTAAAAATCATTATGAAACTAATAATAGTTGAATCACCAACGAAATCAAAGACTATCAGCCGTTTCCTTGGCAAAGATTATAAGGTCTTGTCTTCTTTCGGGCATGTAAGAGATTTGCCTAAAGCAGAGCTTGGAGTTGATGTTGAGAATAATTTTGAGCCAAAATATGTAATACCCGCAAAATCCAGAAAAACTATTGCTGAATTAAAAAAAGCATCAGCAAAATCAAAAAACACTATTTTAGCAACAGACGAAGACAGAGAGGGAGAGGCTATAGCCTGGCACCTTAAAGAGGCCCTAAAATTAAAAGACCCAGAAAGAATTGTTTTTCATGAAATCACAAAAACAGCTATTGAAGATGCCTTAAAATCTCCTAGAAAAATTGACATAAATTTAGTTAATTCGCAACAAGCAAGAAGGATTTTAGACAGAATTGTAGGGTACAAACTTTCGCCTTTCTTGTGGAAAAAAGTCACAAAGGGCTTATCAGCTGGAAGAGTGCAGTCAGTTGCGGTAAGACTAATTGTTGAGAGAGAAAGAGAAATTGAAAAATTTGTTCCTGCAGAGTATTGGAGCGTTGAAGCTTTGCTTGAAAAAAGCAAAAAACAATTTTCTGCTCTCTTGATTAAAAAAGATGGAAAGGCAATAGATAAATTAGAAATTAAAAATAAAAAAGAGGCAGATAAAATTTTAAATGATTTAAATGAATCAGATTATATTGTTGAAACTGTTGAAAAAAAAGAAACGAAAAGACACCCCTATCCTCCTTTTACAACAAGCACATTACAGCAAACTGCATGGCAAAGGTTTAAATTTCCTGCAAAAACAACAATGTTTTTGGCGCAAAAACTATATGAAGAAGGTTTGATTACCTATCACAGAACAGACTCTCTCAACTTGTCTGAAATGTCCCTATTTTCTGCCAAAAAATTTATTACAGAAAAAATAGGCAAAAATTATTGGGTTGGAAAAATAATAAAGTATAAAACCAAAAAAGCAGGAGCGCAAGAAGCGCATGAGGCGATAAGACCAGCTTATGCTGACAAAACTCCAGAATCTCTTAAGGTTGACCCAAGACAGCTCAAGCTCTACACTCTAATATGGCAAAGATTTATTGCTTCCCAAATGATGCCAGCCATATTTGATTCTGTGTCAGCAGATATCAGCGCCAAAGAATACACATTTCGCGCAAATGGACAAACTTTAAAATTTGACGGATTTTTAAAAGTTTACCCAGCAAAGTTTGAAGAAAAAGATTTACCTGATTTAGAAAAAAAAGACAAATTGGACTTAATTAAGCTTGACTCTATACAGCACTTTACAGAACCGCCTGCGCGCTACACAGAAGCCAGCTTAATAAAAGCATTAGAAAAATTTGGGATAGGAAGGCCGTCTACTTATGCTCCAACCTTAGCAACAATACAGGAAAGGAATTATATTGAAAAAAACGAACAAAAAAGATTTATTCCCACAGAAATCGGAATTATAGTTAATGACGTTCTGGTAAAAAATTTCCCGGAAGTAGTGGATATTGACTTTACAGCTAAAATGGAAAAAGAACTAGACGAGGTTGCAGAAAATAAAGACTCGTGGCAAAAAACCTGTAAGGACTTCTATACTCCTTTTTCTAAAAACCTTGAAGAAAAATATAAAGAGGTTAAAAAATCAGAATTTGTAAAACAAACAGATAAAATTTGCGAGAAGTGCGGATCTGCAATGGTTGAACGCTTTGGAAAATTTGGCAAATTTTACGCTTGCTCAAAATTCCCAGAATGTAAACATACTGAATCTATAGAAGATAAATCTAAAGACTTGGGAATCAAATGTCCAAAATGCAAAGAAGGAGACATTGTGACCAGAAAAACTAAACGCGGAAAAATATTTTATGGTTGCAACCGCTTCCCAAAATGTGATTTTGCATTATGGGACAAGCCAATAAACGAATTCTGCCCAAAATGCAATTCTATTATAGTAGAAACAAAAAAAGGCCAGAAAAAATGCTCAAATAAAGAGTGTAAGTAGCTAATTTATTACCCGATAATGAAAAACGCGGAGAAAATAATCAGCAGGATAACAGAGAAGAGCTCCAATCCCCAACTGATTGAGGACGCTTTTGAGTTTGCAAAAAACTCCTATAAAGATAAAAATAGGCTGTCTGGAGAAAATTACATCCACCACGCAACAAGAGTGGCTGAATACTTAGACAAAATGAACCTGGATCCGGAAACTATTGCCTTTGGACTCCTGCATGACGTGGCAGACGACAAAACTAAAACTGAGAAAAAAGGAGAACTAGAAGTTATCGAAAAAAAATTTGGAAAAGAAATCAGTCAATTAACTGAAAAAATTTCAGAGCTAAAAAAAATCCAATATTCTTTAGAAATCGACATAAAAACCAAAAAATCTTTAACAAGAGAGCGCCTTGAAAATACAAGAAGAATGTTTTTAGCTATTGCCGGAGATTTGAGGGTCATACTAGTAGAACTTGTGTCACGATTGGATGGATCAAAATTTTTAAAATATCTGCCGAATGAAAAACAAAGGCTTTATTCTGTTGAAACCTTGCAAATTTTTGTGCCAATAGCTGAGCGGCTTGGTTTAAGCGGAATAAGAAGGGAACTAGAAGATATCTCTTTTTCTCACTTGTTTCCAAAAAGATTTGAATGGCTTAAAAAAAATATAAAAGAAGAACATAAAGATAGAGAAAAATATCTTAAAAATTTTATTCCTCGATTAAGAAAAATGTTGCGCAAAGAAGGCGTTAAGGCTGTCGACATAAATTATAGGGCAAAATCATACTGGAGCACCTATAAAAAACTCTTTAGAAAAAATATGGACTTTGACAGCATCCACGATCTTCTTGCCGTACGGCTTATTGTAAAGGATATTGAGTCCTGTTATAGGGCACTTGGCGTAATACACAAACACTATAAACCAATATCAGAAGAAATAAACGACTACATAGCAAAACCAAAAACCAATGGCTATAGATCTCTCCATACAACAATTTTTTCTGATAAAAACAGAATCACTGAAATCCAAATAAAAACTGAGGAAATGCATAAAGAGGCAGAATTTGGTATCTGTGCCCACTGGGCATATAAAGAAAAAATAAACCTTAAGGAACGGCATGAAGACCTCCAATGGATGCAAGATGCCTCTGAATTTTGGAAAAATTTTAAAATTGATTTTTTTCCGGAAAAAGTTTTTGTTTTTACTCCAAAGGGAGATATTATTTCCTTGTCAAAGGACTCAACGCCGGTTGACTTTGCGTACGCTGTCCATTCAGACATAGGAAACCATACAGAATCAGCAAAAATCAATGGAAAAATTGTCCAGCTAAATCATGTTTTAGAGAACGGAGATATGGTTGAAATTTCAACAAACAAAAATAAGACCCCATCTAAGGACTGGCTAATGTTTGTAAAAAGCTCTCTGGCAAAAAGCCACATAAGAAAATTTACTTTAGAAAAAGAAAGCGGATTTAGATTCCCGATTCCCGGATTTATAAGGCGGAAGTTTACAGAAATTTCAGAAGCCACTAAAAAAAAGAAAGAAGAGAAAAAGCTTATTGAAAAAGAGGGCCCAAGGCAGATTTTCTTGGCTGGACAAAAAGGAATGCTTACACATATCGCGAAGTGTTGCAACCCCCAGCCAGGAGATAAGGTTAAGGCTTATATTACCCAACGCAGAGCTGCTGTTCTGCACAGAACTTCTTGTGAAAATTTCAAAAGAATATCAGAAAAATTCCCAGAAAAAATAGTTGACGCCTCATGGGAATAATCTGGCAGGAATCATAGAGCTTTTTAACACGCCAGACGCTGTTTGGCGTGTTCATTTTTAAACATCTCACCGTGCCTGAAACATTGAAAATTAGGCCAGAATGTGGTAAAAAATAGTTAAATTGCCCGAGTGGCGGAATTGGCATACGCGTACGACTCAAAATCGTATGTCCTTACGGACTTGTGGGTTCAACTCCCACCTCGGGCACATAAATGCATAAAAACAACCCCGCAATGACAGGGCTGTTTTACTTTACAGGCAAAAAGCTAAAACGAATACTCTTCCATTGGCTCTGGAACAATAATCTTTAAACTCTCGCTTTTTATTTTTTCTTTAATTTTAGACAATTCATTTTTACGTAAATCTCTGTTTATGTGAGTTAAAGCTAAGCATTTTGCATTGTTATCTTTGGCAAACTTAATTCCAGAAACTATTGAAGAATGCCCTATAATCTCTTTATCATATAAATAGGTTTCTAAAATAAGTAAATCCAAATCCTTATAAAAATCGCTTCCAGGTACAGGCGAACCATCTCCGCTGTAAGCCATAGTTTTTTTATTGTCAGTTACTTTAATAGCAAAATTTTCTCCAGAATGCACAGTTTTTTGAAATGATAAACTTAAATCTTGAAAACTAATGCTCTCGCCTTCTTTGACTTTAATCACATTTATTTTATATTTAAATTTTTCTAAAAATCCTTTATAGGCATAATTCATAAAATCTATAAGATCTTTTTGGGAAATAATAAAAAAATCTCTTTTCCTTCCATCTTCCCACATGCGCATCAAAATAGGATATAAACCGAAGAAATGATCCGAATGTTGATGGCTTATATAAATAGCATCTAAAAAATTTGGGTCTGAATTGAATTTCCATAGTTGCTGAGGAATACTATATCCGCAATCCAACAAAAGCTTTGTTTTTTCTGTAACAATTAAATGCGAATTATTTGGAGTGTTTTCATCAAAGGCCTCCCCAACGCCTAAAAAAGTTATTTTCATATAAATAAAATTATTAATGATAAAAGCAAACAATAAAAAGCGAAATAATGTAGTTTTCCTTTGATAGTAATTTTTTCTAAAATTTTAAGAGACAGAAGTCCAAAAACAGCAGCTGTTAAAAATCCAATAAAATTAATTAAAAATCCTCCATTCAAAACTCCTGCCTGAAACTCAAAAACTTGCAGAACCATAGCTCCTAAAATAGCTGGGATTGCCAATAAAAAAGAAAACTTAAAGGCCTCTTCTCTTTTAAGTCCCATAAATAGCCCAGCTGAAATTGTGCTCCCAGACCTAGAAACTCCAGGCAAAATAGCCAGTGCCTGAAACAAACCAACAAAAACAGCGCCAAGCCATCCAAGTTTTTCCGTATCTTTTAAGCCATTTTTAAAGAACTTTGTTAAAAATAAAATTATTGCTGTTGCTAAAAATGTGAATATCAGCAAATCTAGCGAATCAAAAATTTTTTCTATATTGTTTTTCAATAAAAAACCGGCTATAACGGCTGGGATTGTGCCTAAAACTAAAAACCAGATTATTTTTTGGTTTTGTTTTTGTTTTATATTTTTTATAATTGAAAAAATTTCTTTTCTTAAGTAAAAAACAATCGCCAAAAGTGTGGCAAAATGCACCAAGGTATCAAAAAAGATCGGGGGCTCTTTTATGCCAAATACCTTTTGAAATAAAACTAAATGCCCGGAGCTTGAAACCGGCAAAAATTCTGTTGCTCCTTGTACAATTCCTAAAATTAAAGATTGGACAACATCCATAAAAATAAAATATAACCTAATTTATAACTTATAAAAGCTGACGCTCCCCCAACAACAGCCCCAACCAAAATATCAGAAGGCCAGTGAACACCAGCAAACACCCTGAAAAATCCCATTAAAGAACTCAAAAAAATAAACGTGACTCCTAAAGCAAAACTAAACGGCAAAATAGCAAAAGACAAAGCAAAGAAAAAAGATGCGTGGCCCGAAGGAAAAGCCGGGTGTTTTGGGGATTTTATTAAAGTTTTCAACTGTAAAACTTCAGAAGGCCTTTTTCTTTTATAAAAAAAATAAATTATTTCATTCACCATAAATCTCGCAAAAACACCTATCGAAACCGGGAATAAAAATATATTTACATTTTTAAAAATAAAAATAGCAATGAGCAATACTAAGATTAAAATATAAGCCAAATATTCTGCAAAAAATATTGCTAAAAAATCCAGCCACTTTTGCTTACCTGAAAATTTAAAAATTAAATTAAAGAAATATAAATCAAAATTCATTTAGGGAGCGGAAATTTTTTGCAAAGCTTAATAACCTGATTATGAAGTTCTTTTAATTTTTTAGGATTATTATGATTCTCTACTGCTTGGTTTATCCAATTAGAAATCAGCTTAATTTCTTTTTCCTTCATTCCCCTTGTTGTAATAGCAGGCACCCCAATGCGCACCCCGCTTGGGTCCATTGGCTTCCTCGGATCATCTGGAATCATATTTTTGTTTATTGTTATGCCAATCTTATCAAGCGCTTTTTCTGCTTCCTTGCCTGCAAGTCCTTTACTTGAAAAAACATCTGCTAAGACCATGTGGTTGTCAGTCCCTCCGAACATTAATTTAAATCCGTATTTTTTAAGCTCTTGTTCAAGAACTTTTGCATTTTTTATAACTTGCTTGGCATATTTCTTGTAATCAGGTTTCAAAGCCTCCCCCAAAGCAACGGCCAAAGCTGCAATATTGTTCATATGGGGACCTCCTTGAAACCCTGGAAACACTGCCTTGTCTATTGCTTCAGCATATTTTTGCTTGCACATTATCATTCCCCCTTTGGGTCCTCTTAATGTTTTATGGGTTGTGGTTGTTACAATGTCAAAATATGGAACTGGATTTGGAATTGCTTCTCCGGCAATCAGCCCTGCAATGTGGGCTATATCAAACATTGTAATAGCACCTACTTTTTCTGCTATTTCTTTAAATTTTTTGTAATCAAGCTGGCGAGTATAAGCTGAAAAACCAGCCAAAATAAGTTTTGGATTTTCTTTTTTGGCCATTTCTTCTAAGTTGTTGTAGTCAATTTTTCCTGAAGCATCTGTTTTATACCTTACGAAGCGGTAAATTTTAGCTGAAAGCGTGACGGGGTGCCCATGGGTCAAGTGGCCACCATGAGATAAATCCATTCCCAAAACCGTGTCCCCGGGCTGTAAAACAGCTGAATAAACAATCATGTTAGCTGGCGCCCCTGAAAGCGGCTGCACATTAACATGCTCTGCTTTAAATAATTTCTTTGCCCTTTCAATAGCTAAAGATTCCACAATGTCAGTATAATCCTGGCCACCATAATACCTTTTCCCAGGAAGCCCTTCAGAATATTTATTGGTGAAAACAGACCCTAATGCCTCTAAAACAGCTGGCGACACATAGTTTTCTGAAGCAATAAGCTCCATACCATCTTGCTGGCGCCTTAATTCTCCCTGAATGGCTTTATAAACTTTTGGATCTTGTTTTTTAAGCTTCATGTTTTATTTTCTTAAAAATTTAATTTTGTTATCCGTTAAATCTATTATGACTGACGGTTTGGATTTTTTCAAATTTCCGTTGCTAACTATAAGGCCTAAATTTGGGTCAGACCCAAAAGTTTTTTTGATTTCTTCAATTTTAAACATTGGCGGCTTGCCTGAAATATTAACTGATGTTTGGGCCAAGGG
The DNA here is from genome assembly GCA_964397155.1 of uncultured Candidatus Saccharibacteria bacterium. Lineage (GTDB taxonomy): Bacteria > Patescibacteriota > Minisyncoccia > Minisyncoccales > Staskawiczbacteraceae > XYD1-FULL-39-28. The sequence continues at coordinate 34,600 of CAYNHB010000002.1, read as the reverse complement.
CTTATTTATTTTTTTTAGTAAATCATTCAAGGACCTATATTTTGGAATTCTCAAAGCAATCTTTTTATTTTTGATTAAAAGTTTTGGACTTTTAATTTTAGCTTTTAAAATAAAAGTATATTTGCCCGGCCAATGCTTTTTCAAAACTGCCTCTTGTTTTTTATCAATCTCAGCCAACTCTCTTGCCATTTTAATATCCCTAACAAAAACAGGCAAGGGTTTTGACCTTAGCCGTTTTTTTAATTTATATATTTTTTCAATTGCTTTTTTGCTTTCGGCTTTTGCTAAAAAACCGTAAACTGTGTCTGTTGGAAAAACAATAACACCCCCGTTATTTATTGTTTTAACGGCTTTTTTTAGCGCGTTTTTTGAATTTTTTAAAAAATCCATGTTTCATCAGCTTTGATATTTTAATAACATCTCCCGGGTTGCCAAAATCCTTCCAATAATCCTCAATTTTCCTTACCTTTACTTTTTTATCTTTAGCTAATAGGGAGATTGCGTCTGTAATCTCGTACTCTCCTCTTGGAGATTTTTTGATTTTAGACAACTTTTTGAAAACGTCGGGTGTAAATTTATACAGACCGGTATTTATAAGATCTCCAACAAATTCTTTTGGCTTTTCAATAATTTCCTTCAAAAAACCGTTGTCTGTAATTAAAACTCCGTATTTTTCAGGATGTTCATCCTTGATTCCAGCAACATAGCAGTAGTTGTCATCCACATTCATTTTTTTAAGGTCTTTTACTGAATAAAGATTATCTCCATACAAAAATATAAATGGCTCTTTGCCAACAATTTTTTCAACGCATTTGATAGGGCAGGCTGTGCCGTACTGTTTTTCTTTTGGCCCCAAAATTTCGTATTGGCTTACAGTATCTATTTTAAAATTTTTATTCTTAAGGGACAGTTTGTAATCGTCTAAAAAATCTTTCATCATGTCCTCTTTATATCCTACAACCAGAATTATCTCTTTATAACCGGCTTCAAATAAATCATCCAATAAGTAAGCTAAAAACGGCCTTTGTCTTACATTAATAAGGTGTTTTGGCTTATTATCTGTTAGACGCAACATGCGGGTCCCTTGACCCGCAGCAGCAACTACAACTTTTTTAATCATTTTTTGATAAATTAAATGCTTTGATGTTTATTTCCCTATATTTTTCTGGAATTATATTTTCTATTGCTTTTAGCATAAATTCAGGTTTTATTGGAATTAACTTTTTTAAAGACGCATACCCCAAAAGATAAACACCGGCTAAAACTTGTTTTTGCAGTTTTTTTTCGCACGCATCAGAGGCTAAAACAAGGTGCAACTTTTCTTTTGCCAAACCCTTTAATTTGCCCAAAATCTCCTCTTTCGGCAAATTTCCTTCAAAGGGCATATAATGGTTATTTACCACAAAATTCGCATTTTTTCCAGCAAAACCAGCAAACCTTAAAGTTTCTGTCAACTCCAGCCCAATCAATAAATCAGCCCCTCCGCTTTCAACCATGGGAGAGTAAACTTTTTTTCCAAACCGAATGTGCGTCAAAACACTTCCCCCTCTCTGGGAAAGTCCATGAAGTTCTGATGACTTCACATCAAAACCTTGCAAAAGGCATGCCTCATCTAAAATAGAAACTGAAGTTATTATGCCCTGACCGCCGACACCAGCAATGATTAAATTAAAAGTTTTATTAGCCATTTTTTTGTCTTTTTAATCTTTTTTCTAAAAGAGCGCAAATTCTTTTGCAAACTATTATTGAAACCTCATCTATTTCTAAAAATTCTTTTATTGCGCCTTCCAGTTCTCTAATGTTTATTGGGTCTAAAACTTTAATATGTTTTACTCCGCAGGATTTTGCTATTTCTGATATTTTAAGCTCCTCTACATCTTCTCCCATTGCTGTTTTTCCCATGCCAGGATTTTGCTGATGGCCGGTCATAGCTGTAATTCTGTTGTCTAAAACAACAATCAAAGAATTTGATTTATTATAAACAGCATTAATCAAACCCGGGATCCCTGAATGAAAAAAAGTCCCATCTCCAATAATAGATATAACTTTTTGCTTTGTGCTTTTTGAAACTCCGTGAGAGATCCCCATAGAAGCTCCCATTGAAAAAAGATAGTCCTGTATGTTATGGGGAGAAAGCCCTGCCATCATGTTACATCCAATATCCCCGCCAAAAACAGTGCCTTCGGGAGCTATCCTTTTAATAGTTGGCAAAACAAACCAATAAGGGCAGCCCTCGCATAATCTCGGCTTGCGCCGAGGAATTTGCTCTATCATTCGATAGAGTGCTCTGTCATGTGACGGGGTAAATTTTTTACTTGATAATTCAGCTATTGCTTGCGTTATTTTTTCTGTATTTAATTCGCCAATTTCCGATAAAAAATTTTTACCAAAAATTTTTGCTTTTGCCCCTGCATTTTCAGCAATACTTTTTATCTCTTTTTCCAAGTAAGGATCCAGTTCTTCTGCAACTAATATCTTTTTTTTGCCTTTAATAAATTTAGATATTAATTTCTCTGGCAAAGGATAAAAAAATCCAAGCTTTAATACCGGCAACTTTATACCCAACCGCTCTAACGCCTCCATAACATACAAAAAGGAAGCACCCGTTGCAATAATCCCAATATCTTTATTAGCGGTTCGATTTAATTCGCAGTTTGCAGAATGTTTTTCTGCAAAAATCTTAATTTTTTCCAATTTGTCTAAAAGCTCTTTTTTCATCTCCATCACGCGCGGGGGCATTGTGCAAAACTGGTGAGGATTTTTTACAAATTCTCCTTTTTTAAAATCCTTTTTTTCTGGAACTTCAAGCTCCACGGGAGCGCGCTGGTGGGCAACCCTTGTTGTTGACCTTAATATAACAGGAATATTAAATTTTTCTGAAATCTCAAATCCTAATTTTGTAAAATCATAACATTCTTGAGGGCTTGAGGGATCTAAAACAGGAATTTTAGACAAATAAGCATATCCTCTTGAATCCTGCTCTGATTGGGCAGAACTGTGGCAAGAAGGATCGTCTCCCACAAATAGAACCATTCCAGCTTTAGTGCCTGTGTAGGCCAAAGGAAACAAGCTGTCAGAGCAAACATTTATCCCAAAGCTTTTCATATTAACCAATGACTTTAATCCAGAAAAACTGGCTCCAATAGCAGATTCCAAAGCAACTTTTTCATTTGTTGACCATTCTGCATAAACTCCGCTCTCCTTTGCAATTTTTCCAAATTCATCTCCAATCTCGGCCGAAGGACACCCAGGATAACCTGAAACAAAATCAACACCAGCTACCAAGGCCCCTTTTACTATTGCTTCATTTCCTAATAAAACCTTTTTCATATAAATGCTAAATTACTATGTTTATTAATTTGCCAGGAACAAAAATAATTTTTTGGATTTTATTTTTTTCTATTAAGTTTTTTATTTTTTCTGATTTTAAAGCTGTCTTTTTTGCCTGCTGTTCTGAGATGTTGGCATTGGTCTCTATTTTATCTCTAACTTTACCATTTATTTGCACAATAAGCAGTATTTTTTTATCCTCAACCAGTTTTGCGTCAAATTTAGGCCATTTCTGGCTGCAACATAAACCATTGAAACCGGCATCAGCCCACAACTGTTCTGCTAAATGCGGGGCAAGGGGCGATAAAATTTTCAGAAAGTCAGAAAAATCCTTTCTGCTAAGTCCGGTTTTCGAAACATTAAAAGCATTGACAAACTCCATCATCGAAGAAACAGCTGTGTTAAATTTCATCTGCTCAATATCTTCTCCAACTTTTTTAATTGTTTTATGGAGCGTTTTCTTAAGATCTTCATCGCTTTGAGGCACAAACTCCTTTTTCTCAGACAGCTTCCATATTTTTTCTAAAAATCTTCTCACCCCAACCACTCCTTTTGTGTCCCAGGGAATCATTTGATCAAAAGGACCCATAAACATTTCATAAACGCGCAAAGTGTCAGCTCCATATTGTTTTACCACAGAATCCGGGTTGATAACATTGCCTTTTGATTTTGACATTTTAATGCCTCCCTCGCCTAAAACCATCCCATGGGAAGTTCTTTTTTGATAAGGCTCAGGACCTGTTGTTTTGGGAACTGCTCCAACATCCCATAAAAATTTAAAAATAAATCTTGAATACAAGAGGTGCAAGGTGGTGTGCTCCATGCCTCCGTTGTACCAGTCAACAGGAAGCCAATATTTTAATAACTTTTCATCAGCCAAGCTTCTGGTGTTTTTTGGGTCTGTGTATCTTAAAAAATACCAATTAGAGCCAGCCCAGTTTGGCATTGTGTCTGTTTCCCTAACTGCCTCTGACTTGCATTTTGGACACTTTGTTTTAACCCATTTGTTTATTGCTGAAAGCGGCGACTCGCCTGTATCAGTGGGCTTGTAGTTTTTAACATTGGGTAATTCCACAGGAAGATCTTTTTCAGGAACCGAATGCCACCCTTGCCCGCCCGGAGTCCTTGAACATTTCTCGCAAAAAATCATTGGAATGGGCTCGCCCCAATAATGCTGCCGGGAAAAAACCCAGTCCCTTAATTTATAACTTACTTTTGGCTGGGCCAGCCCTTTAGCCCCAAGCCACATGATTATCCTTGTTTTAGCTTCTGATGAAGGGAGCCCGTCAAATTGCATTGAATTATATAAAATTCCTTCACCCTCATAACACTCTTCTAAATTCTTTACTTTAGCTGCCAGTTCTTCGTTTTCGGGTTTTATTGAAGTTCTTAATGGTATTCCGCATTTTTTTGCCAGTTTAAAATCCCTTTTATCATGCGCATCTGCAAACACAGCGCCTGTACCGTAGTATGACAAAACAAAATCAGCAGTCCATACTGGCATTTCCTCGTTTGTGGCAGGATTTCTAACTGTTATCCCCCTTAACTCCACGCCCGTTACATCTTTATCTTGGTTTGTCCTGTCTATATCAGAAACATTTTTTGTCTGATCTCTATACTCTAAAACCTCTTCAATGTTTTCAATTTTATCTTTATGCCTATCTATAAAACTATGCTCTGGAGAAACAATCAAAAAAGTGCCAGAAAAAATAGTGTCTATTCTGGTTGTAAAAACCTCAATAGGGTCTTCTATGCCTTCCACCGTAAATTTGACCAAGGCGCCATGAGATTCGCCTATCCATTCTTTTTGCTGTGTTTTTATTTTTTCTAAATAATCAACCGTGTCCAAATCTTTTATCAGCCTGTCTGCGTATTTTGTAATTTTTATCATCCACTGCTCTTTTTCTCTTTTCTCAACCTTAGCTCCGCATCTTTCGCATTTGCCATCAACCACTTCTTCATTAGCCAAACCAATTTTACAGGAAGGGCACCAGTTAATGTCAATTTTAGCTTTGTATGCCAAGCCATTTTTAAATAACTGAACAAAAATCCACTGAGTCCATTTATAATACTTTGGGTCAGTTGTGTTTATCTCGCGCGACCAGTCCAAAGAAAGCCCAATTAATTTCATCTGCCTCCTAAAATTGTCCGTGTTCTTTTTCGTGGCAACCAATGGGTGTATCCTTTTCTTTATTGCATAATTTTCAGTAGGCAGGCCAAAAGCATCCCAGCCAATCGGGAACAAAACATTAAAACCCTCCATTCTCCGTTTTCTGGCAATTACGTCTAACCCAATATATGGCCTGCAATGCCCAACATGGAGGCCGTCTCCTGAAGGATAGGGGAATTCAAACAAAAGATAAAGTTTCTTTTTCTTAGACCCATTTTTTGCCTTAAAAATCCCAGAAGAATACCACTTCTCCTGCCATTTCCCTTCAATTTTATTCGGATTATATTTCATATATGTTTTTCCATTCTACCAAGATTTCCCCCTTCCGTAAATCTTGACATCTATATTCTAATATGCTATCTTTTACCATTAAGCTGGCACACCTTTCCACTAGAACCCAAAGGATTTCCTACTATGAAAAATCCCAGAATAAAGCCATATGCATTTTTTTATTTTGCCGAAAAACAAAAAAAGTGGGAAAAGCAAAAAACAAGACGCGACGAAAAACTCAAGAAAGAGAGAGAATCGCTCCTTAAAAAGTTAATGGATATTCTAGCCAGTGAATCTCGCACTGTAGGTCAGATCTTCGGTTTTCCCTTGTTCATAGATTCGTTAAGAAAATCACTTACTGATCTACTTCTCTATGGACAAATAGTCTTTGAGAGCTTTTTTAATCCATTTGAACATTCGAATGAGAAAGAATTAAAAAGGATTCAAAGAGCTGCGAGGATACTCAATAATTTACTAGATGGATTGATAGAAATCCATGTGGACACGGATATCCACCCAATGAAGAATGTGGGTGGAAGGTGTGTCGATGTAACAGTTAAAACGGTCGCCCCCAACGGAATCGACGAAAACAAAATCTAAGCCGCCTGTTTTGCAAAGCGAAATCAAGCGGTCTTTTTTTGCCTTTTTTTGCTTTTATGTTTTTATAAAAACACACTAACGACATCTATCGTAATATTTAAATACTTAAATTATCGCGGTCGCATATTTATACGTATCTGTTTGAGTGCGTCTAATTTATTTTTTACAACTTAAAATATTTTCTAAATTCTCCGTCGTCTCCTATATCTCCTGAAACTATAAGTTTGATCTCTCTACTGTTTAATCCAAAAAAAGATTTCAAAGTGTTTACCTCTTTGGCACAATCGTAAGGGCTAATCCATGCGCTTTTTTGGAATAAAACAAATCCTAAATCTTTTAGCTTGCCTCTTAACGCCTCTCTATAAATCCTTTTCATTTCAGCTATATCAAATAATAATATTCGCCATTTTCTGTCCCATCTTCTTGGCTTTTTAATTTTTAGATTATCTATTTTCAGCCAACCAGCTTTCTTCTTCCCTTTCTCTGTAAGAGAAATATAGATTTGTCGCCCCCTTTTAGTAAAAACTATAAGGCCTTGTTTTTTAAGATTATAAAAAGTGTCATAAACTTTTTTGTTTTTATATTTATTTAACTGTTTGAACTTAAATACTCTCAATAAGTTATAAACAAAATAAGGGGAAGTGGCGGCAATAGCAACCATACCACTTATAAGTAAGATAGTCAGCACTTCTTTCGCAATTTCTGACCTAGGTCTTGAAAAATGTTTTGAGTGTTTTTTCGTTCGTTTTTTCATTAACCTATTATATCAAAAATAAAATAATACGTAAACTACTACGATCGCTATAATTTACGTATATATTAAATACCGTTAAATACCTATGATTGCAGCATGTTCTTAAATTTTAAATAGTTTTTTGGCATTTACCGTAGTTTGCTCGGCCACTTCGTTAAAACTTATGCTTTTTACATCTGCGATTTTTTGGATGACATGTTTTACAAAAATCGGCTCGTTTCTCTTGTCTTTGCCTTCTGCCGGAGGAGTTAAATACGGGCAGTCAGTTTCAACTAAAATTTTGTCTAACGGGCATTCTTTTATAACTTGGTCCAAATCTAACTTGAAAATTATGCCATTAAAACCAATATAAAACCCTAAATTCAAATATTTTTGCATTTCTTCAATACTGCCAGTAAAACAATGCACAACCCCTTTTATTTCTTTGAACGAAATAGCAACTTGAGCTCCTAAAATTTTTATCAAATCTTGATGCGCCATACGGCAATGCAGAATAACAGGCAAATCCAATTCTCTTGCTAAATCCAATTGCTGTAAAAAAATTTGTTTTTGTTTTTGTTTAAAATCCTCCAATCTTGTTTTTGTTTTGGGCTTATAATAGTAGTCCAACCCTATTTCACCAATTGCAATAAGCTTTTCTTTGGCGAGACCAGCAAGCTCTTTGTATTTTTTATAATCAAACTCTTCGCCAAACGGCTGGAATTCCCCCTCTTCTTTGTCTGTTTTAATTTTTATTAAGTCAGTTTTGATGTGAAAAGGGTGAAGCCCCATTGTAGCATAAATTCCTTTATTTTTTTTTGCTAATTCAATTGCTCTTTTGCTTGTTTCAAACTTTGTACCAACATCAACACAAACAACGCCCTTTTCTTGAGCGCGCTTTATAACTTCTTCTCTATCTTCATCATACGCCTTAAAACTTAAATGACTATGAGTGTCAAAAATCATAATAATTTATTCTATTACAAAAAAATCAATAAAAAAAGAAGGCGCAACTGCAGAATGCAAATCGCGCCATAGGGCAGGTCATGACCCGTCGGAGGTCGTCGCTGGGTCGGTCTTGCCGGCCTCTTTGCCACCTCCGGCGGCTTCGTTGCGACGGATCGCATCAAAGACCTCTCGCCGGTGGACAGGCACTTCCTTCGGGGCCTCAACCCCAAGACGCACCTTGTCACCCCGGATCTCCACCACAACGATGGTAATGTCATCATTGATGACAATACTTTCGTTCTTCTTACGAGAGAGAACCAACATGATGAGCTCCTTTACGAAAGGGCGGGGTGGCTCCCTTAGGCAGCCTTGCCTAATATCAAAGAGCCATCTTTACTATGACAAAGAAACACCTTAATGTCAATGCCTATCCTCCATATGCTTTTTTGCTCGTTCAAACCGAGACATTATGCTTTTTTGCACTGGCCAAGACATCCAAAGCAACCAAGCCAAAAGCGCAAGCGCAGAAACAATTCCGATTATGGTTTTCACTGTTATTCTCCTTGTTGTCTGGAGCACGCGAAAGGACTAATTAGATGTTATACCTAAAATCGTAAAATTAAAAGAGTTTCGGGAATAATACCTTAGATTTCCTCTCAATTAAGGCTTTTTTTATTTTTTCTGAAGTTTCAGGCAAAAATGGGTTCAACAAACCGCTTATTTCGTTTAAAGCGAAAAATAAATCTTCAAGAACTTTTTTATCCTTTGTTTCCCACAACTTTTTATCATTTATATATTTATCACAATAGCTTATCAATTCCCAAATTGATGACAATGCCTCATTAAACTTAAAATTTTCTATTGCAGTATCGCAAATTTTTTTTATTTCTTTAACTTCTTGTTGCGTGTTTCTTGTCGCTTTAGGCGCAACTTTTAATCCTTTAGAAACTCCTAAAACTCTTGCCACCAAATTTCCTATTCCGCCTGCCAAATCTGAATTGTATCTCTGCTCAAACTTTTCAAAAGTAAAATCACCATCTTGTGTTGGCGTAATTTCCCTTAATAAATAATATCTAACAGCATCAACCCCATACTTATTTACTAGCTCAAAAGGATCAACAACATTTCCTAAAGATTTTGACATTTTCTGGCCATTAGCTGTTATAAATCCATGTATAAAAATCTGTTTTGAGGTGGGAAGACCCGCAGACATCAGCATTGCCTGCCACATTGAGCTTTGCTGCCTTAAATTATCCTTCCCTGCCACCTGAACAACCGGCCAAAACTTTTTAAACTTTTTTTGGTCTTCAGACCACCCTAAAGCAGAAATATAATTTACCAAAGCATCAAACCAAACATACATTATATGCTTTTCATCGTTTGGAACAGGAACGCCCCATGGCATTTTTTCTTTTAAGCGGGAAACACTAAAATCCTCCAATCCTTTTCTGGTAAATTCTTTTATTTCATTAAACCTTGATTCTGGGATAACAAATTTTGGATTTTTTTCATAAAAATCTAAAAGTTTTTTTTGATACTTTGAATACTTAAAAAAATAATTTTCTTCTTCTATTAATTCTATTTCTCTGTTGGGGTGTATGGGACATTTTTCGTCTTCAAGCTCTGATTCTGTTTTTTCAAGCTCGCACCCAACACAATATTTTATTTTATAATTTTTTTTATAAATATCTCCGTTCTTATAACACCTCGTCCAGAATTCTTGAGCTGCTTTTATGTGACCTTGGTCTGTAGTTCTAATAAAATTACTATAACTTAACTCTAAAACTAATTTTAACTTTTTGTTCTTTTCAGCATAAGAATCGCAATATTTTTTTGGGCTAAGCCCTTGCTTTTCTGCACCTTGAAGCACCTTTAATCCGTGCTCGTCTGTCCCTGTATTAAAAAAAACATTATATCCTTTGTTTCTATAATGCCTGGCAACAACATCTGCTTGTATTATTTCTAAAGCAAAACCAATATGCGGGTCAGCATTAACATAAGGCAGGGTTGTTGTTATGTAAAAATTTTTTTTAGAAAAAAACATGTTATTCGATCTGCGCATCCTCTGGTTCGCCAAAACTCCTCCTTTTTTCTAAAAACTCCCTTAAAAATTCATAAACAATTCCAAAAACCGGCACAGCAAAAACTACTCCTAAAAATCCGAACATCTGAGACCCAACCAGCAATGCAGTTAAAACTAGAACCGGAGGCAGATTTATCATTCTCTTCATCAATAACGGAGTTAAAATATATCCTTCTATGCTTTGAATTACTATAAATGCCACAAAAACATACAACGCTACAACCCAAGAATGAGAAACAGAAACAAAAGCCAGCAAAAAAGCAGCTGTTATCCACGGGCCTATGTACGGGACAAAGTTTAGTATGCCGGCAACCAATGCAAGCAGAAACGAATATTTTACGTTAAAAACATAAAAAATCACAAAAGAGGCCAGACCTACAAAAAGACAGGCTAAAACTCTTGCCCCAAACCAATTGGAAACTTTTTTCTGTGATCTTTCAAAAATATTTATCATCTGCTTTTCGTATCTTTTGGGAGTCAGGATGATCAGAAATTTCTCCATTCCCCTTTCTTCTATGGACAAGAAAAACGCAAGAGTCAAAATGAAAATAGCAGAAACGATCCCGCCGAAGAAAGACGCAACGGCATTTATAACGCCCCTTGATCCCTGCTCTAACCTATTGACCAAGATTAGGGTAAAATCATTAAAACTGTAAGCAATATCAACTCCCCACTGTTTTAAAATAGGATTTATTTTCTCAAGATAAAAGGGAATTTGTTGAGAAAATTGTTTTAATTCAAATATAAAAATCGGCGCTACCAAATAAATTAAAAGCCCCAAAAATCCAAAAATAGACAAATAAACCAAAATTATAGATACTATTTTGGGTATTTTTATCCATCTTAAAAAATTAATGGCCGGCTCCAGCAAAACAGAAATAACAAGGGCAAAGAAAAACCAAAGAGCCACGTCTTTTATTAAATAAGCCATGTAGAAAATAAAAATCGCAATAAAAACTTTAACAATTGTTTTCCAAGAAACATCAAGAGTGTTTTGGCTCATAATAAATTTTATTAAATTTTTAATAAATCTTTTAGCTCCTTTTCTTTAGATTTTTCTATTGGTCCTATTACAGCAAGATTTATCTTCTCTGAAACAAAAATTTCTTCTGCTACTTTCTTTATATCATTTACAGAAACTTTATCAATAAGCTCTAATTTTTGCTCTGGAGTCAAGATTTTTTGACCCATAACTTCTTGCATGCCATAAAAAGATGCTTTTGCATCTGTGGCATCCAAAGACAGGGCCATCCTGCCCCTTAAATAATCTTTTGCTTTTTTTAATTCTTGTTCTAGCACTTCTTTTTCTTTTAAATTTTTGTATTCCTTTAATATCAATTCTACTGCTTTTTCTAAGCTATCATTTTTTATCCCTGCCTGCGTGACCAAGTAACCTGTGTCTGAAGTGGCGTCAAAAGAGGTGTGCACATAATAACCCAATCCGTGCCTCTCTCTTACAGAAATAAAAAGCCGGGAGCTCATGTTTCCGCCTAAAATCACAGATATCAAGCTTAAAGCATACCTTCTTTTGTCAAAAATATCAAAAGCCCTTACTCCTAAGCAAAAATGCGTTTGGTCTGTTTTTTTATTATGCACAAAAACCTCTGACCCTGATTGCTCTTCTTTTACTGGCTCTTTTTGCGGAGGATCTTTTTTCCCTATTTTTTTAAAATATTTTTCAATTTCCTTTTCTATCTGGCCTGATTTTATGTCTCCTGCAACACATGCAACTGTGTTTTGACTTGAATAATGCGTTTTAAAATAATCTACAATCTTTTGCCTGTCAAAACTCATTATGTTTTCTTTTTCGCCAACAATTCGCCATCCTGCCGGTTGGTCTTTGTAAAGCAAATCTTCAAACAGCTCTGAAACATATGCTGTTGGGGTGTCTAAATACATATTCAGCTCCTCAACTATTACCCCTTTTTCCCTTTGGATTTCTTGTTCTTCAAATTTTGAATTCAAAAAAATGTCAGAGATCCAGTCTAAAGCAACATTTGCATGCTTTTTATCTACTTTTGCCCAAAAGCCAGTTATTTCTTTTGAAGTAAAAGCATTATATTCTCCGCCAATTTTATCTAAAGTTTCAGAAATTCTTAAAGTGTCGGGCCTTTTTTCTGTACCCTTAAAAAACATATGCTCTAAAAAATGCGAAATTCCATTTATATTCTTTGTTTCATATTTTGACCCAGTGCCAACTAAAATCAAAACAGTCACGCTGTTTGCATTTTTAACGGGCACAGAAATCACCCTTAACCCATTTTTTAACTCAGTTTTTTTATACTCTGCCATTTAATTTATTCTTTATATAAGTTTCTATTTCATCTATTTTTATTTTTTTTTGTTTCATTGTGTCGCGGTTGCGCACAGTAACAGTGCTGTCTTTTAAAGTGTCAAAATCAACTGTAATGCAAAAGGGCGTGCCAATTTCATCTTGCGAATAATATCTTTTTCCAATGTTTCCTCTATCATCAAAAACAACATTAAATTGTTTTTTAAGGTCATCATAAATCTGTTTTGCTTTCTTAACTAGCTCTGGCTTATTTCTTAAAAGAGGAAAAACAGCTGCCTTATAAGGAGCCAAACTGGGTTTTAACTTCAACACAACACGCTCGCTTTCTTCTGAATACGCTTCGCATAAAACAGCCAAAACAGACCTGTCCACACCCCATGTTGGCTCTATTACATGCGGATAAAATTTTTCTCCTGACTCTAAATCCTCATAAGGCGGCTCTTTATAGTGGTTTTTCAAATCAAAATCTGTCCTGTAAGCCAATCCATAAAGCTCGTCCCTGCCAAATGGAAAATCATATTCTATATCAATGGTCTTTTTTGAATAATGAGCTCTGTTTTCTGGCTCGCATTCACAATCATGCAAATTTTTCTTTTGAATGCCCAATTCATCAGTTGTCCAAGACCACATTTCTTTTCTCCAAAATTCAAATGTTTTTTTCCAGTCATTTTCTTTAATAAAATATTCAATTTCCATTTGTTCAAATTCGCGCGTGCGAAATATAAAATTCCCAGGAGTTATTTCATTGCGGAATGCCTTACCGATTTGGGCTATACCAAAAGGAATTTTTTTTCTTGAAGTTGATAAAACGTTTTTAAAATCCACAAACATTGCCTGGGCTGTTTCTGGCCTAAAATAAACAGTATTGTCTGAATCTTCAACAGGCCCCAAAAAAGTTTTAAGCATCAAGTTAAATTGTTTTGAGCTTGTAAGCTCTCCTCCGCAATCCGGACATTTTTTGCCTTTAATATGATCTGCCCGGAATCTATGGTGACATTTTTTACACTCAATAAGCGGATCATTAAAAGTATCCAAATGTCCGCTTTTTTTCCAAACCTCTGAATTCATTATCAAAGCAGCGTCTATGCCTACAATGTCATCCCTCTCATGCACAAATTTTTTCCACCAAAGATTTTTAATATTGTTTTTTAGTTCAACTCCCAAAGGGCCGTAATCAAAAGAGTTGGCTAAACCGCCATAAATTTCAGAGCCAGGAAAAACAAAGCCCCTTCTTTTGCACAAAGAAACTATTTTTTCCATCAAATTATTTTCTTTATTTTGTTTTATCATAACTTTTTTTTAATTTCTGATTTTTGAATTTCTACTGAACAATTCCCCCTCCAGAATTAACAAAATCATCAGGCAAGCTCGTATTAATACCAGAATCATGGGCTGTAATTACCGTATCTGTAAATTGGTTTTCTCCTGTAACTTGGGCCTGCCCTATCAGCTGGGCAGTAGATCCTTTTTGAGAGCCATATGGAACCAAAGAAACCTGAAAAGAAATTGTGTAAGGACTGCCTCTTAATCCCGTTCCAGCTAAAACATCCCCTACAGACCAAACAATCTCACGGCTGGCTGAATCAAATGAAAAATTTGATGACTCGCTTGAAGGAGATATCTTTCCGGTCAAACTTACGTTTTCAGGCAAGGTGGCTTTCACTCTGACGTTTTTAGCATCATTAAAATAATTTTTGATGTCCCATGTTATGGTATATGTTGTGGCCTCTCCTGTTTTTGGCGGAATAGGGCCTGAATTTTCAATATCCGGGCTTTTGTAATACGCTTTTTGTGAAATTACCAATCCATAATTTACTTTTATTGTAAATTTTTGGGTAATCTGGGAAATATTTACTTCATCTGTAACCACGGTGCCCTCTTCTCCTGACCCAGAAGGATCCCAGTCATCTTTTACTCTTACGTAAAATACTATTTCCCCCTCCTCCTGTTTTTGCAAATTTCTAAGCTGGGGCACCTGCCTGTAATCCCAAACAATCATGTTGCCACTTACTTGCCCGCCCTGTGTTTCTATTGTAGACATATTAAGCGCCTGGCCGTCTAATTTTACCACCATAAACAAATCCTCAAAAGGCGTGGTTCCTATGTTGCGGAAAAAAATCTGATATCTCAAAATTTCACCCGGGGAAGCAACATAAGACGAGGATCCGTTAACCTGCTGGGATATAAATAACAACGGCTGTATAACCTGGACTTCCTGGCTTGCCTCTTTGATAACCACAAAACTCCCGCTTTGCCATATTCCAAGCTGAGCTTCAAAATTAAGGTTTTGGCCAGTGTCAGCCGTAATCAATCCTTTTATACTAACTCTTCCGCCTTCTGCTTTTTCCAGGGGTTCTAATCTCCACTCCAAACCATCTAAAGAAGAGGGCTCTGAAGATTCTATTTCAAACCCTGATACAGGATTTATTTTTAATCCAAGGTCATCTAACGGATAATCAATATTTGAAAAATAATTAATTGAATACTGAAGCTCCTTTCCTTTTTCCACTTTTGAGGGCAAGTCAAAATCAAGAGTGACAGAAACTGCGTCTATTTTTGTTGTAAAGCTTGTGTCTGATTCGTATCTTACTGTTAAGTTCTTAGGCGTGTAAGAGATTAATGCTTTGGCTGTTTTCAAATCCTCCTCCTTTCCCCACAAGCGAGCTTTTATTTTAATAAGCTCTTCATCCCCCGGGTATATATCATCTAAATCTTGCATTACCCTTGTTTTGCCTTCATTTGTAAAAGAATTTTCAGGCAAATCAAAAATTAAGCTTGGGCCCTCTAAAACAAAATTCCCATTGTTTTTATATTTTATAGTATATTCTATTTCCTGCCCTGCCCCTGCCGTATCCGGCCCTAAAATATCCAGTCGCAAAATTTCCTTTGAAAACATACTATCTCTGTAAAGCCAAAAAAGCACAAAACCTATTATTACCAGGCACAATATAATTATGAAAAGTAATTTCTTATTCATTTTTCTTTTTTATTTAATTATATACTTGAATTTTAAGAATGGATAGGAGAAAACGTGTGTACTGCATTCTCGGAAATGCTTTCAAGCAAATTCATTGACGGCTGGTCTACTTTTAGTTTAGAAATTATATGCCAATCTTTATTTAAGATTAATCTTAGAATTTTTGCAATATCTGAATTTATTTTTTGATATTGGCCGTTTTTAAATTTATTATTTGATGCACAATGTCCGCAAATTATACCGCCGTCTTTGCCAGAAAAATAAATGCTATAGGGGTTTAGTTTTTGGTGGCAACCAGCGCAGGATTTCACCTGTAAACGATATCCCTGGAAAGATATAAAATTCCAAAAAAAATAGTTTAGAGCCAGCCGGTAATTTTTTATTTTTTTACCTTTTTCAGAAAAATTACAAAAAAATTCTTCTAAAAACTCAAAAACTTTTTTATCTTTTTCCTGTCCTTTTATAAAATTATCCAAGATATCTGCTATCTGTAAGGCAATTTTTATTTTCTCTGGACTCTCATATAATACAAAAAATTTTTTGATTTTTACAGCGTCAGTAAGGATTTTTTTGTTTTTTCCTTGTATAAATTCAATTTCTGAAAAATAAAACATATCAATACCAGCCCTTAATTTTGAAGCGATTTTTCTTATAGCTTTTCCTGTTACTTCAAGCCGGCCAAAATCTTCTGTAAATATAGAAAAAACCCTGTCTGCCTCCCCTTTGTCTTGTTTTTTAAAAACAAATGCCTTTGTCCTATAATACTCTGCCATTTTATAAATTTATATTTATTTTTTCCAGCCACCCTTTACGCCACTAATTTTCTTTAAAAAATTGATCTCCCTTCTCAAGTTTTCTGCCTTTGCGACTCTTCCTCCAGTAATCGATCCTCCCCTTTCTTTTATCATACTCCTAACACGCCTGTTAAAATCTGATTTTGAAATATTTCTTCCATAAATTTTTGGGAAAAGTTCTTTTTCTAAACTCTCTCTTTGCTGTCTGGTCAGGTTAAAACGAGACTTTACTCCTGCTTTCCAAACCTTTGGGTCATATCTTAACCGGTGCCTTAATTGAACCCTTGTCAGTTCTTCTTTCCCTCCAAAAATAGTGCTGTCTTTTTGAACACCTGTTCCGCCTCGCTGGTCTGCATGCCTTTTACCAAGTCCTAATTCATCTTTCATAAATTCTGGTTTTTCATATATAGAGATTTCTTTTTCTTGATTTGAAGAAATGCCTTTTGCTGTTTTTTCATAGTCCAACGGACCTTTTTGCTCAAACTCAGCGAGGTTTTCTTCAGAAGGCGCAAATGATGATTTTTGCAATTTTGCTCTTTCAATCGGCGATAAACCAGCATCTTCTTTATTCTTTTTTTCTCTCCTTTCTTGCACCCCCAGCTCATCTTTCATAAAATCTGGCTTTTCGTAAATTGGAATTTCTTTTTCTTCTATTTGCGACGTAATTTCCTGTTTTTTTGAATAACTTTGTATTTTCGCGCTTTTAACTGGAGAAATAATTGTTTCTTTCTGACTTTCAGCTTGTTTTTGCTTATTTTCATCGCCGGATATATCAATATCTTCATCTGATAAATATTTTTTGGATATAGGCACTTCGGTTTTTGGAAACTTAAGAGATTTTCCAAAAACATTTTCTGCCCTTTTTTCCGATTCCTTTTTCAAAAAGCGTTCTTCTCCTTTCTCGCGATCAGGGTGTTTCACCATTTTAAGATTATCTTCAATGTTTTTTTGCATTCTTTCCTCAAAAATCTTCTCCTCTGTCCGTTCTTTTATCTTTTTAAAACCTAACCTGTCTTCTAAAAATTCTAATCTTTCATAAAGGGGATTTTCTTTTTCCGCATTTTTTTCTGTTCTAACGCCGATTTGTTTTTTTTGATCAGTTTCTTCATCAAAATTTGATTTGATTTGTTGAACATGACTTATTTTTTGGGTTTGTTCTTTAGCTGCTCTGGCCTCTGGCGTATCAATTGGCTGTTTTTGCGCTGTCGCTCTTACTACTGGAGAATCTTTTATTTTTTTGTTTTCAAATTTTTCAATTTCTTTTTCAGCTTCCGCTTCAATCGCTTTTTTATAATCTTGCGATTTTGCTTGCGGGGTTTCAGTTTTTGCTTCTGACACGTCTTTTCTATCAGATGCCCGCTCTGATTTTTGCACAACTTGACCAGCTCGGCTTTCTGGCGCCAAATTGCTCTCTTTTTCTAAATCTGGATGAGATTTATCTGACCCGCGTCTTCGTCTTCTAGGAATAGGTATTGTAATTTTAGGCATAAACTCCTCGCCATGGCTGAGTATTGCTTGTCGCTCTAAAAATGACCTTTCTTCTTGTTCTCCTGGGTGTTTTAACCCTTCGAGGCCAGCTTCAATATCTTTTTTTTCTCCTTCTTTAAATTCTTTTTGTTTATCAGTTTTTCCTTCCTGTTTTTTTTCTGTTTCTATTGGCCTGGTATATTCTAAAGGAGGGGTTTTAACATGGGCTGTAACTTCTTTTTCTTCTTTGGCTTCGGTCACCACAGTTTCTCTCCTGCTTTTTTCTAATTCTTCAACTTGGAGCGAAATATCCTCCCCTTTATCAATCAAGGCACCTTCCATAGCGTGGACTTTCTCTTTTTTCTTAAAAATTTTCAGTATAAGCTTCTTTATAAACCTATAAATAGCTCTGAGGATGATAAAACAAACAATTAAAAAAATTGCTAAAATAACCAGCCAAATTAAAAGAAATATTAAATTGTCAGGAGTCAAAAAAACAGATAAGTCCATTATACTTTTTTAATAGCTATAGATATTTTTGGGCTATCACTATAATTTTCTTCTGTTTTTGTAATAATTTCGGCTGCTCTAATCTCTCTTAGCAGAAGTTGTTTATTCTTCTCTACTACTTCTAATAAATGTTTTTCTGCGGATATAGTAATAGAAATCTTGTCTTGTGGGACCAGCCCTTGTTTTTTTCTTTCACCCTGCACTTGCCTGATTATTTCTCTTATTTCTCCCTCCTCTTTTAATTCTTCTGTTAAACTAAAATTTAACTTTGCCCCTATCAGCCCATTGGCGAGCTTATCTTTTTTGACAATTATTTTTTTTACGTTAACTTCATCTTTTATTAATTTTAACAATTCACAATCTTTTTCGCTTAATTTTTGAGTTTGAATTTCCATTTCAGCAAGAGGTTGTTTCACTTTTATTCCTTTTGATATCCTTTCTGCCAAAGCTAAACTCACTATCTTTCTTGCCTCATCCATTTTTTCTTCTAAATCCTTATCAACAAATTTTTTATTACAACTAGGCCACAGCTCAAGATGCGCGCTTTCTTCATTGTTTTTATCCCGCGTTTCTTGAAACAAATATTCTGCAAAAAAAGGTGTAGCTGGTGCCATAATAAAAGAAAGATTTATTATTACATAACGCAACGTGGCAAGAGCTACTTTTTTATCATCTCCATCTTCCTTGAATCTTTCTCGGCTACGCCTTAAGTACCAAACCGAAAAATCATCAATGAAATCAGTTAACGGCCGAGTTGCTAAATCAAGTCGATAATTTTCGTATCCTTCTGTAATGTCTTTTATCAGATTATGTAACCTAGAAATTATCCATTTATCTAACTTGTTTTTACTTGTCGCTGATAATTGAGTCCCGTCTTCGTACAACTTATAGAATAAAAGGACGTTATGAAGTCTACCAATGTTTTTCTTTACAATTTCATCAATACCTTTTTCAGAAAAAGAAAAATTGTCTGCCTGCACTACAGGAGAGCTTAACATATAGAAACGCATTGCATCTGCTCCGTACTTTTGTATGACTTCCATGGGATCTGGATAATTTTTTAGCTTTTTCGACATTTTTTTGCCATCTTCTGCTAAAACAATTCCTGTTACTATGCAATTATTAAACGCTTGCTTTTTAAATAAAGCGCCGACAAGCACATGCTGGTAATAAAACCATGCCCTAGTTTGATCTTGAGCTTCACCAATAAAATCAGCCGGAATGGGGCGGTGTGTTGCAAAAGGCACAGACCCTGAATCAAACCAAGTATCTAATACATCTGGAATTCTCTTTATGACATCTCCGCACTCACAATCAAAAACTATTTCATCTACAATGTCCTTATGCAGGTCATCAATTTTTTTACCGCTTTTTTCTTCAAGCTCTTTTGCCGACGCAAAAACAAATTCTTTGTTACATTTTTTACATCTCCAAACAGGTATTGTATTTGCCCAAAATCTTTGGCGAGAAATAGACCAGTCCCTAGCTCCCTCAAGCCATTGCCCGAATCTGCCTTCTTTTATATGTGCGGGTGACCAATTTATTTTTTTAGCTGTTTTAAGCAATAAGGGTTTTATTTTTTCAACCGCGACAAACCAGGAGTTCGTAGCATAGTTGAGCAAAGCAGTATCACATCTCCAGCAATGAGGATATGAGTGTTCATATTTTTTATATTCAAACAACAAATCTCTTTCTTCTAAAAATTTTACTACTGTTAAATCAGCTTCTCTAATTTCTTCTGATTTATTTTTTGCTCTTGGTTTTAAATCAAGTCCAGACAAGTCTGCCATTTCGTCCTTAAAAGTCCCGTCCATTTTAACGTGCTGAATAAAAGGGAGTTTCTTTTGCTTTCCAAGCTCCATATCATCTGCTCCAAATGCGGGAGCTATATGAACAATGCCAGTACCATCTTCTATGTTCACAAAATCAGCAGAATAAACTTTCCATCCATTTTTTCTATTTTTTAAACTTTCATTCTTTTCATAATTGTCAAACAACGGCTCGTATGCTAAACCAATTAATTCTTTCCCTTTAAATTCTTTTATGATCTTGTATTCTTTCTCCCCCAATATATCTTTTATTCTCTCTTCAGCTAAAATATAATTTTCGCCACTTGACTCAATCAAAACATATTTTATCTTTTCTCCAACTGCCAAAACTGCGTTTCCTGGCAAAGTCCATGGAGTAGTGGTCCACGCCAATATATATATAATAGAAGCTGGCAAACCCCTTTCTTCTGGATTTTTAATTTTAAATTTTACTGTAACAGATAAATCCTTTATATCCTTATATCCATCTGCAACCTCTCCTTGGCTTAAAGTTGTTTCGCATCTTGGACAAATATGCATTGATTTATGTCCTTCATAAATCAACTTTTTTTTATATAGCTCTTTAAATGCCCACCATTCAGATTGCATATATTCAAAATCCATTGTGCGGTATGGATTTTTCATATCTGCCCAGCGGCCAAAACGGGGTATTATTGTTTCCCATTCGTGTATAAAAGTAAAAATACGATCGCGGCACAAATCATTAAATTTTTTTACTCCTAAAGCTAAAATGTCTTTTTTTGTTTTGGTTCCCAGTTCTTTTTCAACAATATTTTCTATGGGAAGCCCATGGCAGTCCCAACCCCACTGCCTTTCCACATAAAATCCTTGCATAGTTTTGTATCTAGGAATTGCATCTTTGATAGCGCTTTGCAGCAAGTGCCCATAATGCGGAGTTCCTGTTGCAAAAGGAGGGCCGTCGTAAAAAACAAAGTTGCGCTTTCCTTTGGTTTTTTCAAGCGTTTTTTCAAAAATCCTGTTTTCCTGCCAAAATTTTAATATTTTATTTTCTTCCTCTGGAAAATTAAATGGCATAAAATTATGGAATAATTAAATCTCCGACTTTTGGGTATAAATTATTTTCTTTTGTTTTTCTTACGTTTAAAAATTCTCCATCTTTTTCAAATCCCCTTATAATCCCTGCCATAAGCCATACAGGGTCTCCGTGGCTTACAACTAAAATATTTTTACCTTTATAATTCTTTTCAACATCATCTAAAAAAGACCTTAATCTTTTAATCACATTATTCCAGCTTTCTCCTCCTGCAGGCCTTTTCTCAAATCTTTCTGAAATATCGCCAAAAAAATTCTTATAATCCTCAAACGGCCTTCCAGCAAACTCTCCCATTTTAATATCTATGAGGCGGTCATCGTAATTTATATTTTCTATTTTAAGAATTTCTGATGTAATTTCAGCTGACTGCTTTGTTCTTAAAAAAGGAGAAGCAAAGATTAAATCTATGTTTTTTTCTCTTAAACTTTCAGCAGCCATTTTTATCATATCTTTTCCTTCATCTGTAATAGACAAAGTATGGCTTGCGTCTTCGGGGTAATTTGTTTCTATGTTTTGTTTTTGATAAATTGTTTGCCCGTGCCTTAGTAAAAAATATTTATTATTTAATTCCATAATTACATTTTTTCAGGAGTTGATATTCCCATTAAATCTGAAGTGTTTTTTAAAACTATTTTTACAGCAGAAATAAGAGATACTCTTGCCTGAGTTAACTTTTTATCTTCTGAAATAACCTGGCATTTTTCATAAAACTTATGAAAAGCATCGGCTAAATCTAAGCTATATTGAGGAAGCCGTTGAACTTGATAATCAGTGGCTGTGTCTTCAACAATTTCTAGAAATTTTAGTAATTGTTTTATTAACTCTAATTCAATTGAATCTTTCAACAAATGCAAATCTTTATCCTTTGGCTTCAAACTGCCTGCTTTCTTTAAGATTGAACAAATTCTGGCATGAGCATACTGAACTCTAAAAACAGGATTTTTTTCTGATCTTTCTTTAGCCAAATTCAAATCAAAATTAAACTGGGTATTAAGTGATCTTTGCAAAAAGAAAAATCTGGCAACATCCAGTCCCACTTCGTCTATTAGTTCATCTATTGTTACATATGTTCCTGTTCTTTTAGACATCCTGACTTCCTTGCCGTTTTCAAAAAGGCGAACCAATTGAATAACCAGCGCTTCAATTTTGTCTTTATCAAATCCTAAAGCATAGCTTGCTGCTTTTAATCTAGCAATATATCCATAATGATCAGCTCCCAAAAATATTATCAACTTATCAAACCTTCTTTCAAATTTATTCTTTAAATAAGCAACATCAGAAGCAAAATAGGTTTTTATGCCATCATTTCTTACTAAAACCCTGTCCTTATCATCTCCAATGTCTTTTGATTTAAACCAAACAGCCCCTTCGCTTTCATAAGTAAAATCTTTTTTTGAAATTTCTTTTATAACTTTATCAACTTCCTTTTTTTTATATAAGCCATTTTCAAAAAACCAAACATCAAACTTAATGCCCATTTTTTTTACAGAGGGCTTAATCATTTTTTCTAAAATAATCTTAGCTGCCTCTTCTCCTGCTCTTTCTGGAGTTTTTGATTTTACTCTGTTCTTTAACTCTTCAATATACTCTCCTTTATATTGTGCCTCTGAATCGCCGAGCACAGAATGCCCGAGCATTTTTATTTGATTTCCCGTATCATTCACATAATACTCTCTGGTGGCCTTATAACCAGCTTTTTGTAAAACATTAGCTAAAACATCTCCTCCAAACCCCCCTCTTCCGTTTCCCAGAGTTAAAGGGCCTGTTGGGTTGGCTGAAATAAATTCAACATTTATTTTTTTATTCTTTCCAATTTTTAAATTTCCATACTTGTCTTTTTCTTTTAAAATTATCTGAAGCTGTTTTTGCAAATATTCTTTTTTAATAAAAAAATTGATGAATCCAGGGTCTGCGATTTCAATTTTATAAAATAAGTCAGATTTAATTTTGTTTTTTATTTCTTCTGCTAAATCGCGCGGGTTTTTATTTGTTTTTTTAGCTAAAATTAAAGCAACATTTGTTGAGTAGTCGCCATGCTTTTTATCATTAGGAATTTCAACTAAAAAACCTGGGGCTTCTTTCCCAACTGCTTTCTCAATTATTTTTTTGATTTCATCTCGTATCATTGTATTGTAGTGCCAATAAAATCTTTTTTATTCAAAAAATTTTCAAGCTGGTTTAGTTTCTTTCCATTTATAATTACCACTTTTAGTTTTAATTTACCTGCCAGCTTTGAAGCTCTTGGGTCAAAAGGCATAGACAATCCAGGGCTCCACTTATCTCCCACAATTTGGCAAAAGCTTTCCCATCCAACTGTTTTTAGGGGCTTAGCATCCTGAAATTCTTTTGGGTTCTTGTCATAAACATAATCAACATTGGTCAAATTTATGACTGTGCTTATTTTATAAGTTTTTGCCATTAAAACAGAAACATAATCTGTTGACCAGCCGGGCTTCCAGCCAGCTCCCACAATAATATTTTTTGCGGTTTTTATTTTTCTGGTTGGGTCTGTAATAATTTTAGGATAAGATTGCTTTAAAAAAACATGTTTTACAACTTCAGCGTTTAATCTTGATACATTAATGCCAATCCAATCCCTGTCTGTTTCTTTTACACCAAACTCCAAAAGGGCCTTTTGGTAATTTCTCGCCACCTTGCCTCCGCCAACTAAAATAAAAAATTGATTTTTATTTAAATATTTTTCTAAAACACGCTTAAAACCCTTCAAAAACAAAACATCAATATCATCCGGAGCCACTAGCGACCCTCCTAATGAAATAATTACTGACTCTTTTTTAGGCATATCTTTTCATCGCGGCGACGTAGCCAAATAAATAAAAATAATTATTTAATTCTGCATCTGTTGATTTGTAAATGTTGTCAAAACAAAAATAATCGGCAATAACTTCTCGCAAGTGGCAAAGCTCTTTTAATTTATTTTTATTTTTACTCTTCCAAACATTTTTTCGGTCATTTTATTAAAATTTTCTTCTGTTATTACTTCCATATATTATATTTAACTTTACTCTATTTTGCTTGAAAATCAAAGGTTTTAACGTTCCAGCCGGTTGGAATGTTAAAAAAAAGCCGTTTCGCAGGTTCCCAAAAGAACCACCAGAAACGGCAAATATTGAAAAAGGACTACTCGCCCTTTTTACTAAGCTCAAAAAGCGCCGAAATCTCAGAGAACAAGCCCTTTAATCGATGCATCTTCCTTTCTGCTTCCTGTTGTCGGAAACGAAATGCATTTGCGCCTTCATCAAACACTTTCTTCAATCCCTGCAAGAGATCTCCAAACACTACAGACCCCCACTCCTCTGTCCAGTGCCTTTTATACTTTAAGCAAAAACCCTGTGGCAACTGGAGATTAGGCCTTCCAGAGCCCTTTGTCACAATCTCCACCCGAAGAAACTTTCCATTTTCACGCAGAAAAAGCGCGTATTGTTTTTCTTCTTCAGAAAATTCCAGAACCTTCACCATGCTCTCTGTTACCCACACTCTTCCTGTCTTGAGGTCGATTGGGACACAGATAGAACCCAGCAATGGTTTGATTTTTTCTACCAATTCAATAACAAGATTCACACAAAGGGTTGCAAGCTCTGGGTTCTTATCAGAATGATCAGGATCCAAAAGATCTCTGACTACAAATTTCAGAGATTCATCAAAAAGAGGACTCTCTTTGCTCATCACTTTTCCCCTTGAATTTGGCTGTATTGTTGCCCCAGGCCCCCTGGGACACAAAACAGGCCTGAAATGAACCATATAAAGAATATCACATAAAACCAGCTTGTCAACAAAAAAAACCCCGAAGAGCTTAACCAAGGAAGCAAAAAACTCCCTGCCGCTTTAGTGCAAAAAGATCGCTGAAAGGGTGATCACACACGCCATTAACAGAATGCTCAATGAGATGAAGCAAATTGCTAAGCGGGCCTCTTTTTTCATCCTTAACTGGAGATCCCCGAGCTCTTGCAAACTATATAATTCTTGGCTCAAGTTCCCCATGTTAGATATTGCGCCCATAAACGAGCACGCAAACAAAAGTGAAAAAAATGCCATGATAATAATGACAACGAGCCAAAACCAGAACATAGTACGCCCTCCGATACTGACAGGTGATTGTTGCCAACAAGAACTATAAGAACATTATCATATAAATTAACTCACGTTAAAATTCTCATAAACTTAGTTATTTCCCTCATAACCGACCAATTTAGTCGGTTATGGCTTGAAGAATAACTCAACCGGTTGAGTTATTTAACATTTGTATAAAAAATCCCCTCACTTTGCCAAGTGAGGGGCCAGTAGCTCTGCAAATGCTGCTGCACACAGAGCCCACCCCTAAAGGGATCTTATTTTCTTTTGTCTGATAACTCAGGCTGCCATTCAACACCCTCAAAACAAGGGAAAACTATACAACCTGAATCTGGCACGTGTAAGGAATACCAAGGAGTGACAAAATCCTCTTTTGTTATGTTGACCATAACTGCTCTTCCCTCGTGGAAATAACCTGGATGATGAATCCTAACCACCCTAACGCCAAAAAGAACCCTCAGGAAGTTTATAGTTTCCACGAAATCTCTAATTTTGTATCCGCAATCACCAGCGGAAAAATAGCAAAATGGGCACTCTTCTAGACCCTCGCCGATCAAATTAAAGTGCAAAACGTCGCCTTCTCGCCGTAATAACTTTTCTAGATTAATCCTCCCAAAAGGAGTGTTAATCCAACCCCGAATTGTTCTCAAAGTATCAAGTGCCAGTGACATGAGAATTCTCCTCCATTACTAAACAAAACTGAGGACATAGAAGACACGTATAATCTACATACCATATAAAAATATAGTTGTCAATATCGGGATTTTGTGATAAAAATGGTATTATATAAATGCCGAAGACAGTGCTTTCGGCATTTAGTAAAATAGCGCTTATGCCTAAAATTTACTCAGAAAATAAAAAAGCCGGTTATGATTACAACATCCTTGAAAAGTTTGAAGCAGGGGTGGTTTTGCTTGGGCAGGAAGTAAAATCAATAAAAACAGGGCATATAAACTTAAGTAGCTCTTATATTACATTAAGGGAGGGCGAACCATATTTAGTGGGCGTAAAAGTGCCCCCATATCAGCCAAATAATATTGGATCTGACTATAACGAGAATAGGGAAAGAAAGCTTTTGCTAAACAAAAAAGAAATAGATTATTTAATAGGAAAATCATCTCAAAAGGGATTTTCGTTAATCCCCTTGAAAATCTATGAGAAACATGGTAGGATAAAGCTTGAATTCGGGTTAGCCAAAGGAAAAAAGAAATACGACAAAAAAGAAAAGATTAAAAAAAGAGATATAGACAGAGAGGTTAACCGTGAATTAAACCAATAACGGGAGCGTAAGCTTCGACAGGAGCTTCTTTAAAAATATGCAAATCCAGTATTCTGAAACCTGGTAAAACTTTCAGAAAAAACATAATTGCCAATTTATTCAATAGGCAACCAGCATTAGCATACGCTTAATGCTGCATCTTCACCGTTGATTCCTGATAAACGAATGAAGGTGTTATATTATCAGGATGGGCAGCTTCATTTCCCTGGAGGTTGCTGAAATTTATGGGAATTAGGGTATTAAAAATTTTTCTCATTTTTTATTTAATACCCAAACAATAAAATGAGATACATTTGTAGAGTTATTTTTAAAAAACTTCTGGACCCGGGTTCGCCCCCGGCGCTTCCACAAAAACATATAAAAATTTGCAGAAAAAAACATTAGTAAACAATTTTATACGGTCAAAAGAGGTAAGGGTGGTTTCTGAAACCGGTGAACAGCTGGGGATTATGAATATATTTGAAGCAATTGACTTAGCAAAATCAAAAGGTTTAGACCTGGTTCAAGTAACAGAAAAAGTTGATCCGCCTGTTTGCAAAATCACCGACTATGGAAAATACCTTTATAATCTGCAAAAAAAAGAAAGAAAACAAAGAAAACCAAAAGGAGGAGAATTAAAAGAAATACGGCTAACCTTTGGCATTTCTCCACATGATATGGAAACTAGGGCAAAACAAGCAGAAAAATTCTTGAAAGAGGGAGATAAAGTAAAAATAAATATGGCACTGAGAGGAAGAGAAAAAGCAATGGGAAATTTCGCAAAAGAAAAATTAAGAAAATTTTTAGAAAATTTAAATTCTGTAGTACCAATTAAAACAGAAAAAGAAATAAAAAGAGAACCCAGGGGGTTTACAACAATTATTTCAAAGACATAAATTGGTATTTTAATTTATGAAAACAAAAAAAGCCATAACAAAAAGGTTTAAAATAACCAAAAACGGAAAAATAATGAGAAGATTGTCAGGACAAAACCACTACAGGTCAAAAAAAACAGGCGAAAGAAAAAGAAAAGGTCGCAAATGGGTTCATCTTTCTAAAGGAGAGGCAAAAAGATTAAAAAAGTATATAAGCACTTAAAGCCATGAGCAGAGTAAAAAGAGCCGTACAAGCCAGAAAACACAGAAAGCATTTAATGAAACATGCCAAAGGTTTTAAGTACGGAAGAAAATCTAAATTTAAATTAGCTAAAGATGCCTTAAGGCATGCCTGGACTTATGCATACAGAGACAGAAAAGTAAAAAAGAGAAGTTTTAGAAACCTATGGAATTTACAGATAAACGCCTTAGCTAGAGAAAACGGAATTACATACAGCAGGCTTATCAACGGATTAAAAAACAAAAAAATAGAATTAGACAGAAAAGTTTTATCTGAGCTGGCAAAAGGACATCCTGAAATTTTCAAAAAAATTGTTGAAGAAGTAAAAGAAGGAGCTAAATAGCTCCTTCTTTTTTAATAAATTCATGCGCTTTTTTAAACAATTCCTTTGAGTTTTTATACGTTATTTTTTTTAGAGCTTCTTCATAAGGCAGCCAAGCAAAATCATCATGTTCTTTTGATAGTTTTACATTCTTGGTATTTGTTTTTGCTAAATAAAAAACAACTAGCTTAAAAATCCAAGGCGCTTTTTTTCTTGCTTTATCTTCTAGACCATAGCTCGCCCTAAAAAAATATTTTATATATTGCTTAAACCCAGGAATTATTTTAAGGTCGTTTATGCCGACCTCTTCTTTTGTTTCTCTTATCACTGCCTGTTTTTCGTCTTCGTTTTTTTCAATATGACCTTTTACAAATTCCCAATGACCGCCTTTTCTATTTATGCCCGGATAATGCAAAAGCAAAAAGTGCGGCACACCATTATCAAAGCGATAAATTATAGCCCCTGCTGATTTTTCCTTCGGCAAATTATTTAAAATATTTTAATAATTTTTCTACAGAATTTGTATTTATAATATCTTTACTTTCTGCCCATCCACGGCGGGCCATACTGACTCCGTATTCCATTAAATTTAATTGTTCTTTTTGGTGAGCGTCTGTGTTTATTATCATTTTGACACCTTCAGCTTTTGCCCTTCTTATATATATGCCTCTTAAATCAAGGCGTTCGGGTGAGGAATTGATTTCTAAAATTGTGCCGGTTTGCTTTGCAATTTTCAAAATTTTATCAAAATCCAGTTGATATTCATCTCTCCTGCCAAGAAGCCGTCCTGTTGGGTGGGAAACAATATCAATATTAGGATTTTTCATCGCTTTTATCAGGCGTTCTGTCATTTCTTTTTTTGGCATCTTTAACTGTGAATGGATTCCGCCTATTACGTAATCTAATTGCGCTAAAACTTTATCGTCAATGTCCGGCGAACCATCCGCCATAATGTTGCACTCACACCCATGCAAGATTCTAAGGTTTTTATTTTTTAGTTTTAAATTTAATTTTTTAATTGCTTCGTGTTGTTTTAGTAATTGTTTTTCATTAAGGCCATGCTCAATTCTTAAAAATTTTGTGTGGTCTGAAATCCCAATATAATCATACCTCATATCCATTGCTGTTTTTGCTATTTCTTCAATAGAATTTTTTCCGCCGTCCCAATCAGAATGGCAATGCAAGTCGCCCTTAATATCTTTAAGCTCAACCAATTTTGGCAGTTTGCTATTAAGGGCCACTTCTATTTCACCTTCATTTTCTCTTATCTCGGGGTCAATAAAAGGAAGTCCAATGGCTTTATAAACCTCTTCTTCTGTTTTTCCTGCAATTTGTTTTTTGCCTTTAAACACGCCGTATTCTGAAAGTTTTAATCCTTTGTCCATGGCAATACGCCTTGTAGCAATATTATGGTCCTTGCTCCCTGTAAAATATTGGAGGGCAGAGCCATAACTTTTTTGGGGCACAACTCTTAAATCCATATCAAAACCTTCGCGCATTCTCACAGAAGCTTTTGTACCGCCTTTGCCCCAAACTTTTTCAACTCCATCCATTTTTACAAAAAAGTTCATTATCTTTTTTGCCGCCTGTTCAGGCGAGCCTCGCCCTATAGGGCGGGAAACAGCTAAAATATCCACGTCTCCAATTGTTTCTTTTCTCCTTCTCACAGAGCCGGCCAAGCTTACTTCTTCAATTTCCTTTATTTTTTTTAATTTTTCTAAAATGTTTCTTGCAGTAGGTAAAATTTCACCAAGTAAAAATCTGCCTTTGTCTCTTTTTAAAAACTCTAAGCCCTGCAAAATATTTTTTTCTGTTTTTTCTCCAAAGCCAAACAATGGCGCTATTTTGCCTGCCTTAGCTGCTTTTTCCAAATCTTTTAGATTCTTAACCCCCAATTTTTGATAAAGAATTTTTGCTTTTTTAGCCCCCATGCCCTCAACCCTTACCAGCTCGTCTAAATTAATCGGCAGTTTCTTTTTTTCAGTTTCATAAATTTTTATCTTCCCTGTTTTTAAATATTCTTCTATATGGTCAGCTATGGCTTTGCCAACTCCAGAAATTTCCATTAAAGCTTTTACTCCGCCTTGCCTATAAATTTCAGACACATCTTTTTCAAGCGACTCTAAAGAAATGGCAGCTTTTTCATATGCATAGGGTTTAAAAGCCACATCCTGCATTTTAAGGAATCTTGCTATGTCATTGAATATCTTTGCTAATTCCTGGTTCTTCATCTTTTTTGATTATGGCTCTACAAGTGGCCTTGCTGGAGGCATAGTTTTTACTTCTTTATTTTTTGGAGAAATATCATCTCTAATAAACAAAAGCAAAATTGTTGCTAAAAAAGTAAAACTGCTTACAAAAATAAAAACCGTGGCAAAGCCGAAAACAGAGGCAACAATTCCCCCCATGCCTCCCGCGATCCCAGCTCCAAGCCCCAAAAACGTGCTTTCCATACCCCACTCCAATGCTTCTTTGCCTTTATCAATATGTCTTGTAAAAATCGCCAGCCAAGAAGGAACCATCATAGACATGCCAATAGCATAAATTATCTGCAATAGATATATGTGCCAAGCTGAAGATGAAAACAAATATCCAATTGGTATGAATCCAGCAATAAAAGTGCCCACAACCATAAACCAAAAATCATCTCTTTCTCCATGATTCTTATCAAGGTAACGGCCTATTGGTATTTGAAACATGGCTTTTGTAATCCAATAAAAAAGAGAAGCAAAGCCGGCGATTCTTGCTGCATCTATCGCACTCCCGGTTGTAATGTTTTGGACAATAAATATAGCAAAAATGGGACCCAAAAGTCCCCAGCCAAGATTTAAAATAAAATCGCTGGCTATCATAAATTTTATAATTTTGTTTATAATTTTTGCCATTCCTTTTTAAAATTAATTTTAATTAAATTGTTACATTATACAACAGTTTAACCAAAAAATCCCGCCTTCGGCGGGATTTTAATCTAGCTAATTTCATATTTAATGCTTTTGACTCTATAAGTGGTTTTAACAGGAGAAGAAACTATGACTTCATCTCCAACCTTGCGCCCCAAAAGAGCTATGCCAACAGGAGATTCGTTGCTAATTTTTCCTAAATCAGGATTTGCTTCAAGAGTTCCTACAATGGTAAATTCATCTTTTTTTCCGTTTACACTTATTTTAACTTTAGCTCCCACCCCAATAGTGTTTTGCTGGTTTTTTGGTGGCTTTTTTATAAGCTCGTAATTTTCTAAAACATTTTTCAATTCATCAATCCTGGATCTTAAAAAATCTACATCTTCTTGAAAGCTGACAAACTCTGGATTCAAATTTTCTGACTCAAAAATCTTAGGCGCCTCCTCGCTCATTATTTTTTTACGATCAAACTCCAACAGCTCTTCGTACTCTTTTTCAAGCTCTTTTAACTTTCCTTTTGTGATAAAAAAGGTTTTTCCATCCATAAATTAATTTTTAATTATTGTATAATATACTTTTAAAAAAATAATTTCAAGTGTTAATAAAAGATAACAAACAAAAAGCCACTGTTTCCAGCGGCAAGTCGCAATTAGGCGACACAGGGATCGGGTTTTACGATGGACGGATGAACCTTTCTTATTTTTCTCCATGCCTCTGTTATGCGTCTTTCTCTGCAAACAACACCTGCCACAATGTTTTCATTGTGCGGCAGGCCAACAGACCACCTCAAGCACTCTCTCTCTTCTTCAGTCAGATCAACGCAACCAACCAAATCGGCAAATTTGCTTTCTGATATTCTGACTTCTGGAATATACAACCCTGGCTCAGACATGATCGCACCTCCCTGGCTAAGTTGACAAAGAACAATGTTGTTCTTCGCCTTACTGAGACATGTCAACGCGAATTTAGTAACACTATCACAACAAGAAACTTTGACAAGTGTATAACTTCAAAATAGTGTTTTTTGGTTAATTTTGTTTTTATGGATTTTTGGATTTTCCTGATCTGAAAAAATTTTTATTTTTCCGTAAACTCCATCATAGCCCGGTTCAATAAGAACTTTTCCCTCCCTCATTCTTATCACGCCTTCTGCAATTTCTGGCAAAGAAAAATCCTGAATTTCTTTTTTTGAAGATTCCAATAAAATCTTAAATTCGCTGCCTATGTTTTTTATTAGATTATTATAATGCTTTAACACTTCTTTTGAAGCCGTAGAAACTCCAATTGATTCAGCCACAACTTCATCCAACTGAACCAAACTTTTAAAAGGAATTGCGTTTTTCGGCACAAATCCTTCCGGCCTGTCTGCTAGTTCTTCAACCCGATTTAAAACTCCTATAGTAAGGGGCTTTCCGCATTTTGGGCAAACATTGTTATATTTTTTTGATTCTTTTGGGCTCAAGCTTACATCGCATTCCCTATGCCCGTCAAAATGATATCTTCCTTCTTCTGGAAAAAATTCAACAGTATATAAAAACTTTTTAGGGTCTTTTGATTTTATTGCATCTAAAATTTTAAAATAGCTTAAGTCCGTATCAAAAACGTTTGCTTCCCTGCCAATTTTTTGCAAAGAATGGCTGTCTGAATTAGATATTAAAGCAACTTTGTCTAACTGAGATAAGCGCCAGTTCATATTGGGATCTGAACTCAAACCCGTTTCAACAGCAAAAATATATTTTGCGTAGTCATCAAAACATTCCTCTAAAGAATTAAATCCTGATTTTGAACCAAAAACTGCAAACCACGGAGTCCATATGTGAGCTGGCACCACTAAACAATCTTTATCTACTGACAACACTATTTTTACTAATTCTTTTGCATCAAGACCTAAAATAGGCCTTCCATCTGAAATCAAATTCCCTATATTATTTAACTCTTTATTTATTTTTTCTACTGCCTTTATTGAGGGGGCAAAGATTACAATATGAACCTTTCTTACTTTCCCGCCTTTTGAATAAATACAGCTTATTTCAGCTGTTAAAATAAAACGAGTCGGTGAATCGGTTTTTTTTAGCCTAAACAGCCCCGCCTCGGCGGGGCTTAACTTTTCTTTTATATCTTCAAACCACTTGGGGTGTGTAAAGTCACCTGTACCTAAAACCTTAATTCCTTTTATCTTAGCCCACGCGTCTAGATTTTCCAGTTCCATCTTAGGCGATGTGGCGCAAGAGTATTTTGAATGTATATGAAAATCAGCTACAAATTTCATAAGTTATTTAAAAGAAACTTAGATAACTCATTCTTATTAATTAAAAATTCTTTTTTATCATTTAGCTTTACAATGCGTAGTTTGTCATCAATATCCTGCTTTACTGTATCAAAAGAAACAAAAATAACATAAAAATTTTCTCGGTCTGCAATGTCAAAAATATCCTTTTTTTCTTCTTTGAGCTTAATGCGTAAAAATATCTCTTTTATCAAGCCCTGCTTTCTTTTTCCAAAAACTTTTGCTTTGATTATGGAGCTTTTTGGTGTTTCCTCGGCGCTATGCTGTTCGTATTCTCCTTTTTTCTTTACAACTAAATCTGCCCCTTCTTCAGACCTAAAAACAATTAAGCGCCCACTGGCACTCTCATTTATGCAATCAATAATCTTATCTTCTATTTTTTTCTGCAAACCGTCTTCCATTTAATTTAAAATTAACAATTAAAAATTGTTTATAAATTAAAAATTAGAAATTAATTTTCAAAGTTTAAACTTTGAAAACCCTATATCCCTCCCGCACTTTTTCTTTTACCTTCATCCCTATAGAGTCGCCCTTCTTCGCTGATTTTACTTCTTTGTGGTCTACCTGCATAGAATCAACTTTTTGCTCAAAATCTGTTTCCTGCCCTCCTGTTATTCTAATTTTATCTCCTTTTTTTAATGAAGAAAACAAATCAATAACCGCAACGCTGATATTAGAAAAAAAATGACTAATTTCTCCAATTGGCTTTTCTTGTTTCGGCATTTTTGGCTTGTTAGCTAATAAGTTTATATAAGACCTTTCTACTTTAACTCTACCAAAGAAAATACCCACAAGCAAACAAAAACACCCCCGCCTTGGCGGAGGTTGCTTTTGAGCGAGGGGGCAAATAATTTCCAACGACTTCAACTTTTTTCTCTAGAGCATAAATTCGGACAATGAATTTAAGTATATACATTGTGTCTCGTTCGTTAAAAACTATTCTGTCCTTGAGAATATATCTCGCACCCCCTCACATATGCTATTGTATTCAGAAAAAAAGAATTGTCAACTCTTTTTTCACACTAAATAAACTACTTTTCCCCAGCTTATTCATCTTATGCTCTTATTTTTGGACTCTAGACACCCTGGTAAAACCAGAGCATGCCACAACCTCAATTCCTTGTTTTTCAAGCTCGTCCATAAACAAATTTACTCCCAAAGAATCAGAAGAGATATGGCCCGCAATTACAATATTAACGTGGGCTGACTCCGCTTCTTTTTTATGCTCTTCTGAAATATGCATACCTACAACAGTGCCAACCCCTGCCTGTGCCATTTTTTCATAAAGCTTTGGAGACCCTTCGGTGCCACCTGTCAGTTCAGACAAAGCAATTTTTCCACACCTGTTTTCTGGGCTCCCAACAAAAATCTTAGGCCCCACTCCAATTTTCATTGCCTCTTTGTATTCTGGTATTTCTTTTAAAACTGTTATCAACTCTCCAACTCTTTCAGGTTTTTTTCCTTCAACAAAATTTTTTAAAAACTTAGCTGCTAAATTGTCGCAGGGGGTATGGGAGTTCATTAAATTAACACCCATTAATTTTGCAGCATCAACTGTTCTTTGGTG
>CAYNHB010000001.1:72708-76533 GCA_964397155.1 uncultured Candidatus Saccharibacteria bacterium | reverse complement strand
TTTATATTTAATAGATTTTAATAAACATTATTTTATTTTATCTTATCATTTTTATTAATAAAATGATAATCGCAAAAATAACAGGTATGGTAATGTACACAGACATATTGCACTTTTTAGGATAAGCTGAGGGCATATGAAAACTATGCCCAAATCAACAAAAGAAGAGAAGTTTAGATGGATTAAACCCATTCTGGACAAGGAAATATCAATCAAAAGTATGGCAAAAGTCTGCCCCTTCTCGGAAAGGTCGCTAAAATACTGGATTACAAACTACAAGGAACACGGCATGGATGGATTGGAAAACAAATCACGCAGGCCGAAGACTAACCCGAATGAAACACCGATACGAATTAAAGAAAAAATCATTGAACTCAGAAAAGATAGAAAGCAGTGTGCTTTAAAAATCATGTGGGATTTGCAGGATGAAGGAATTAATATGCATTTCCAAACAATACAGAAGATAATCAAAAAAGAAGGACTAATTAGGAAATACAGAACAAGAAAGAAGAGTATTCCTTACGAGGTAAAACAATGGCAGCCCGGAGAAATGGTTGAGATTGATGTAAAATGGGTTCCTGGCAGGATAAATGGGGACCGATACTACCAATTCACGGCTATTGATTGCTCATCGAGATGGAGATATTTAAATGCTTATCCTTTTTGTTCAAATGGAAATACGATTAAATTTTTAGAAGAATTAATGGCGATTGCTCCGTTTAAAATTAAATCAATCAAAACAGATAACGGATGTAATTTCACTAATAGATATTTGGGGCACGCGATGTCTGCCGATCCGCTTAATGTCAGGCTTCACGATTTCGATGTTTTGTGCAATAATATGAATATCATTCATTACTTGATTGACCCGGGCAAACCAGCGCAGAATGGAAAAGTGGAACGAAGTCACCGCACAGACCAGCAGAAATTCTATGACGAAGAAGTTTTTAAATCCTTTGAAGAATTAAAATACAAATTAAGATTGTGGAATATGTTTTACAACGATACAAAGCATTGCTCGCTCGGCGGTAAAACTCCCAATCAAGCCCTCGGACTATTTTAGTCTGAGTGCAAAATGTCCGTATCTAAAACATTTTGAACGGCAATCAAAAACCGCACTTTTTCAATGCGGTTTTGAGTATTCTGCCCTATATAATGGTTTCTCTCTTCACCTTTCTCTGATCCCTTCGCCTTTTATCAACAATTCTAAATTTATATTTATCAATTTCTGTTTTTAACTCATTTTTTGCTGCCACAATGGCTTTAAATAAATCATCTGATTTTGCTTTAGCCATTAAAAACCTGCCTGGTAGCTGGACGTTACAGCTGACAGCAAAAATATTTCCTTTTTTATGATGTCTTGTTTCTTTCTCCAGCTCAACGAAAACTTCTGCCAAGGTTTTTCCTATTTCTTCTTCACGCTTTAGTATGTCTATAAATTTTTTAAGTCCATAGAATTTTTTTTCAACAAAATCGCGTAAAGCTGGAGTTGTCTTAATTTTCCTTGTTTTTATAATTATTTTCATTTTTGTAAAAATATTAAAATCTAATAACTTGAACTTCTGGCACTAAATCTATTCCAAATGTTTTTTTGACTTCTTTCTTTACTAAATCTATTAAAGCTAAAACATCTTTTGCCTTAGCCCCGCCTAAGTTTATTATAAAATTGGCGTGTTTTCCTGATATTTGGGCTTTGCTAATTATTTTTCCCTGAAGTCCGCACCTTGATATTAAATATCCTGCAGGAATTGTACCCTTTTTATTATATTCTGCCAATTCTGGAAATTTTTTTAATAATTTTTTATCTTTTATTACTGTTTCTGGATTCACAAATGTTGAACCGGCTGACGGAAAATTCATTGGATGATTATTTTTTCTGTAATTTATATTTTTTTCTATTGTTTTTTTAATTTCGTCTGGATTTTTTTTAGGAAATTCTAAAATAGCTGAAATAATAACTAAATTCTTATTTTTTTTAAAAATGCTGTTCTTTAATGAGAATCGGCATTGTTCTTTAGAAAAATTTTTGACCGAAAGCGTGTTTAAATCCAAAACCTCCACGCTTTTTACAACATCAGAAATCTTTTCACCAAACGCCTGCGCATGTCCAAAAATTGCCCCGCCAACTGTTCCCGGTATTCCAACTGCCCATTCTAACCCAGCAAACCCTTTTTTAGCTACTAAGTTCCCTAACTTTGTTAAACCAACGCCAGCTCCTACAAAAGCTGTGTTTTTTTTAAATTTAATATCTAAAATTTTTATTTTTATAACCAAACCAGCAAAACCATCATCAGAAAATAAAACATTACTTCCTCCGCCTAATATAAAAATAGGGAGTTTAAATTCTTTTGCTTTTTTAATTGCCAGTATCAAATCCTCTTTATTTTTAGCAATAAAAAAATACTTAGCCACCCCGCCAATTTCATATGTTGTAAATTCCTTTAAAGATACATTTTCTTTGAAAATTTTGTCTTTCATTTTATATTGCTCCCCAAGCTCATTATATCTGAAAATCACAGATTATCAATGTTTTAATTCAGCCAAAAACCCGCGCTAACAAGCGCGGGTTTTTTGTGAATATTTTTCTATGCCCACTATCAAAAACTATTAAGAATAGTAAAATAGTCACTGTAATCGCATTTATACCATCTTCCGCATATTTTTATCCTATATGTCCCTGATTCAGCGTTTAGAGGAACCGTCCAATAATAAATTAGATTGTTGGGCGGTGCATAAACTTCTTGAGCTAAATCAAGCAATGTGGTAGAGTTTTTTGGCACTAAATTGAGAGAATAAGGATAAGTGTTCCATTCATCAGCGTATAACCAAGCAGCATCATATTCCCAACTAATAGCAACGCTACTGCCCACCTCGATATTCTCTCCAGCAACAGGATTAGTAACAACCGGAGGAGCCACAATCAAGAAGGCATTGCCTGTATCACAAATATCTGTTCTACTCCTGCATATTTTAAATGTATAATATCCGGATGAAGAAACTATATTATTACCAGTTAAAAAACCGCCCTCCCAAACATCTCCCACGCTCCAATGGTACAAGCTGTACGCGTCAGTTGGAGAATAATTGCCCTCAATTATAACATATTCCTGAGAACTATCTGATTCTAAATAAATATCATAAAGATGCCAGTCATCGCCATATACACTAGAGAGATTATTTTCCCAATCAATCGTATAACTGCTGCCAAGCTCCAATATTTCCCCTCCTAGCGGGGTGTTCATGATTGGAGGATCAGGCTCTGGTAAACAAGCTCCGTTTAGACATCCGTAAGTACAAGCAAATTCATTTTTAGAAGCTAATTGATATGACGCGCAATAATATTCAACCAAAGTACTAGTATTAAGGCAGGAATCAGTATAAGAACCGGTTTGGCCATTCCAGGCGTTTTTGCTTGTTGTCGTCCCCAACACATAGGGGTCGTCTCCAAGATCTGTTTCAGAACAACAAGATCGTGTTGTTTCTAGCATATCTATAGAAACTCCACAATTATTTGTGTCTATGCAGATTCTTGTTTGGGTGTTATTGGCGCAGGTGCTCCATGATCCACATTGCCATTTCGGAGTGCAGGTTGAAGTGCAGTATTGTGATGTAGCGGGCTTGTTGGCTGTGGTTCCGCAGTTATTTAAATCATTGCAGATTTTTGTTTGGATATTGTTGTAACAAGTACCCCAATCTCCACATAACCAGTTTTCTGTGCAAGCTGGAATACAATACTGTGACGTTGAGGGTTTATTAGTTGTTGTTCCGCAGTTATTTAAATCATTGCAGGTTCTGGTTTGAGTGTTATTGGCGCAGGTGCTCCAG
>CAYNHB010000001.1:0-72608 GCA_964397155.1 uncultured Candidatus Saccharibacteria bacterium | reverse complement strand
GTTATTTAAATCATTGCAGGTTCTGGTTTGAGTGTTATTGGCGCAGGTGCTCCAGTTTGTGCACTGCCAATAAGGGAAACAGGAAGATGTGCAAGATTGGCTGGTAATGGGTTTGTTAGTTGTTGTTCCGCAGTTATTTAAATCATTGCAGGTTCTGGTTTGAGTGTTATTGGCGCAGGTGCTCCAGCTTCCGCACGACCAGTTCGGGGTACAGGTTAAAGCGCAGTATTGTGCTATGGCGGGCTTGTTGGCTGTTGTTCCGCAGTTATTTAAATCATTGCAAGTTCTGGTTTGGGTGTTATTGACGCAGGTGCTCCAGCTTCCGCACGACCAGTTCGGGATACAAGTGGTTACAGAACTTGTCTGGCATGCATAAAGCTGGTTTAATTTTGCCCTTGTCTTTGTTCCGGTAAATCCTGTACCGAACGTCAAACCGAAAGGAGATAAAATTTCAGAAGCATATTTTTCCTGGAAGGCCTTTACTGCTTTTGCTGTTCCTTCAAAATACGTGTTGCCTGTGTCTGGGGCATAAGAAAAACCTTGTTTTTGCAAGGCAGTATGCAAATATCCGACTTCTTCGGTTCCTGAATCAGCGTAACCTAAGTTTTTGGTAAAAGTGTGGCACCAGCTTTGATTTAAAAGGGCTTGAATCTGGGCTGCAATTTGGTCAATTATGTCTTGAAGACAGCCAATCTGGGCGCTTTCACTAGACAATTCCAAGCACCCTGCAACATCATAGGGATCAGCAAATGCTTCCCCCGTAGCGCCAAAAGCAAAAATTGTCATTATTATAATAGCTAATAAAATTTTGTGCTTCATGGATTTATTTAATGTTTAATAATAGCTAATAAAATTTTGTGCTTCATGGATTTATTTAATGTTTAATAATAGAAGTTGATTTATTTTTGCCTTTGTTGAAGAGCCCACAAATCCAGTGCCAGAATACAAGCCAAGAGGAGCCAAAATTTCAGAAACATACTTTTCTTGAAATCTTATTACAGCAGCTTTTGTCAAACTGCCAAAATATCCTGTTACAAGACCTTCAGGATAAATATTAGCTCCCTGATTTTTCAAAAATTGCTGCAAACATTCTACTTCTTTGTTTCCAGACAATCCAAAATAAAGGTTGTTGTTAATCTGATTGCAATAATTTGCACCGCTTGAGCCACCTGAAAGTTTAGCTTGAAGCTCTGCTATTTGTTTTTTTAAATACTCTATCTGCTCTAAAAGTTGTTGTATTAAGGTCTGCCCGTCTGACTGTTCCTCTCCTTTAATCTGAACCGAATAAGTAAACGGATAAGTAAATTCTACTCCATCAAAGCCAGATGTTTTTGTTTGTAAAGAAGGAATGATAATTAAAGACTTATATTTTGTCCCAAAATCAAGAAGATTTATCTGGCCTTTTTCATTTTTATCTAAGGATAAAAACTCAATAGAACGATTGCCATTCTCATTTTCTAAAACATAAGGCACTTTAAAATCTAAGCCCGCTAAGCTTGAAAAATCTAAAGTGAAATCGCCTTTACCTCCAATAAACTTTTGCCAGTTGCCAGACCAGTTTTTTGTTACACTGCTCACAGACAAGGAAACGTCTCCTGAAAGCGGTAAAAAATTAAGAGCAGGAGATATCTTAAAATTTGACAAGTTTTTATTGAAATAGCAATATTTAAAACCCAAGGAACAATCATTAACAACAAGAGCTACTGTCCAATCAGTAAAAATTTCAGAAAAATCTTCTTTATAGCCAACTTTATCAAGAGCATAATTTATGCTCTCTATGCCTACATATTTTGATTCTAATGAATCAGACAAAATGCTAATTCCAAAATGGTCAACCAAATAATAGGTAAACAAACCCGAGCTGGCATAATCATATTTTGTGCCACGCCATTCAGTAATAGAGTCTGAAATACTCCCCACAAAATCTTTTACTCTTGATTGCAAATTACTTCCCTCGTACTGGCTGTCATATCCTAAAATGTTTGAAGAATAATCAGCCCTTGCTTCATTGAGCCAAACCTCTTCCTCAACGCCAAAAGCCCTGTCCTTTTGGTTAAAGGTTATAAGGTGCACAAATTCGTGAGCTAAAACAACCTTTGCCCTTGGATTTGAAAGCAAATCAAGGGAAAGATAAACCATTTCCCTTTCATTTGAGTCAGACAACTGAAGTTTTATATATTCGTCATTGGTCCTAAAATATCCTCCTTCATGGTTGTTCATATCTGTAAAAAGCACTGTAATTTTTTCATCACCGTCTACTCCGGGCTTCCATTCAAAACCAAAAATAGATGTTAGTGTTGGATAAATTCTGCTTTCAAACTCATAAGAAAGCACATCTAAATTAGATAAAATTTCGTCTTTCTTTGTTTGCAATTGGGAATCCCACCATGATTTTTCAATATAAAAATAAAGTTTGGGAGTTGTTTTAACTAGCTGGGCTGATATTTGAGACCTGACAGAAACATCAAAGTTTTTATCAATATAAAAACTTACCACATCAGAAAAACTGATGGCTGAAGCACTAGACGCAAAGAAAAACAAAAGAAATCCTCCAATAATAATGACTTTTCTTGAAAAAATAAAAACTTTCATGTTTTTGCTTGTTTAATTCTATCATAAAAAAAATTCTTTTAAAAGAGGTATAAAAAAATCTTTAGCCGAATCTCATTTTCAAATAGAAACCGCCTGTCTCAAAACCTCTTTTAATTCCTCATTATCCCCGCTACCGAGAGCCGTTTCAATTTTCTTGATTTTTTGTTCTAAATCAGTTGAACTTATATTAGATAACTTTGCCACAAAAATTTTTTGATTTTTTGTGGCAACCGTTCCCTCCTCTGCGCTCAAAAGCTCCTCAAACATTTTTTCACCGGGTTTGGTTCCCGTAAAAACAATTGCAATGTCTTTATCAGGCTCAAGGCCTGACAACCTTATCATGTCTTTTGCTAAATCCAAAATTTTTATGGGTTTGCCCATATCCAAAACAAAAACCTCTCCTCCACTGCCCATTGACGCTGCCTGCATAACCAAAAGACAGGCCTCTGGAATCAACATAAAATATCTTCTCATATCAGGATGCGTAACCTCTACCGGACCACCTTTTTCTATTTGGCGCTTAAAAATAGGGATTACACTTCCCCTACTGTTTAAAACATTTCCAAACCTTACAGAAATAAATTTTGTATGATTTTTTTGATTGCTTGTTTGACAAATCATTTCACCAATTCTCTTTGTAATACCCATAACAGAAACCGGATTTATTGCTTTGTCAGTCGAAATAAAAATAAAACGCTCTACACCGGACTTAAGAGCCGCCTCAGCTAATATTTTTGTCCCAAAAATATTATTTCTTACTGCTTCGTCCGGATTGCTCTCCATCAAAGCCACATGTTTGTAAGCAGCTGCGTGAAAAACTATCTGAGGAGAAAACTTTTTAAAAATTATACCTACCTTGTCTCTGTCTGTTATGTCAGCTACCAACCGCTTAATCTTTAGAGAAGAAAAACCCTCCCTGAGCTCATTTGATATGTCAAAAATACCTGTCTCGTCTTGATCTATTAACAAAAGCAGACCCGGATTAAACTTGGCTATCTGCCTTGATAACTCAGAACCAATAGAACCAGCCGCTCCTGTAACTAAAATAATTTTTCCGCTTATAAATTTTTTGATAAGATTACTTTCCAATAAGACAGGGATTCTCCCAAGCAAGTCCTCAACTTCTAAATTTTTAAGATTCCTAAAAGAAATCTTGCCGTCTATGATTTCAGACAAAGGGGGCGCAATCTTAATTTTTTTTATGCCGGCC
Organism: uncultured Candidatus Saccharibacteria bacterium; assembly: GCA_964397155.1. Lineage (GTDB taxonomy): Bacteria > Patescibacteriota > Minisyncoccia > Minisyncoccales > Staskawiczbacteraceae > XYD1-FULL-39-28. The sequence continues at coordinate 68,806 of CAYNHB010000001.1, read as the reverse complement.
TGCCTGCCAAGCTTAACGGCTTCTTTTATTGCTTTGTTTTCTGCCGAAGGGAAAGCAATAATCAGCTGTCTAATGTTGTTTTCTGCAACAATTTTAGGAATATCAGAAATTTTGCCTTTTACTTTTAACCCATGTATCACCGCCTCTTTTTTTGTTGGGTTGTCATCAATAAACCCAATAGGCCAATAAGGGCTGTTAGTTGAAGAAAGAATGCTTCTCAAAACCTGTTCACCTGCGTCCCCCGCTCCAATAATTAAGGTTCTTTCTCTTTTTGAAAATCCAACCCTACCTGCCAGATTAAAATAAATTCTCTTGGAAAACCTAAATCCGCCGCAAAAAATAAGCACCAAAATATAACTTATAAATATAGTGGACCTAGGAAAATTTATAAAATAAGGGAAGTAATGCGACAAAAAAATAGCAACAGACAAAAACAAAAAAGAAATGGTTGTCGCTTTGATCAAAGACACTGCTTCGCTGGCTGAAACATAGGCCCATGTAAAAAAATAAAGTCCGTGAAAATAAAATACCGGTATGACAAAAAACACCGCCAAAGCCGCCATTTTATCCACAAAGGGCAAATATTGAGAAGGAATATTAAAATCAAATCTCAGCAAAAAAGCAAGCCATACAGAAAAAATTGTGAAAAAAACATCGGAAAAAATAAAAAGCGCGGCCCTCTTAAATGCTGTTTTCTCAAGTAAATTTTTCATTTATTTTCTGATTGCCTCTTTTAGGCTTTTTACCACAAAATCAATGTCTTCATCTTTAAGGCTATTAAAAAATGGCAGGGCAAGCGTTCTTTTGCTTATGTTTTCTGCAATAGGGAAATCACCCTTTTTATACCCAAACTCTTTGTTATAAAACGGCTGAAGATGTATAGACTGAAAATAATTTCCGCATTGCACTCCTTTTTTTTCCATTTCTTTTATTATCATATCTCTTTTTGCGCCTGAAAATTTGTTGCTTAATTTTACCACATAAACAAACCAGCTTAATTTATTGCCATTTTTAATAAAAGGAATTTCAAGCCCGTTAACCCCGCTTAATTTTTTGTTATAAAGGCCGGCAATTTTTTGCCTTTTTGCTAAAATTTCTTTTATACGCTTCATTTGTGAAATTCCTAAAGCACAGCTCATCTCATCTAATCTGTAATTATAGCCTAACCGAACATGCTCTAACCATTTGCCATTTTTTGCCTGCCTGCCCTGGTTAGCCATACTCCGACACAACTCGTAAATTTTTTTATTATTCGTTAAGATAACTCCTCCCTCACCTGTAGTAATTTGTTTATTGGGATAAAAGGCGAAAACACCGGCGTCCCCAAGGCTTCCGCATTTTTTTCCTTTATATTCAGACCCCAATGCTTCAGCTGAATCTTCTATTAAAAAAAGTTTATGTTTTTTTGCAATTCTTTTAAGCTCTGCCCAGTCAGCCGGCTGGGAAAATATATCAACTGCTAAAATAGCTTTTGTTCTGCCTGTAATTTTTTCTTCTATTTTTGAAACATCAATATTAAAAGTTTTTTCATCAATGTCAACAAAAACAGGCCTTGCCCCTTCATATAAAATGCAGTTTGACGAAGCTATAAAAGAAAAAGACGTTGTGATAACTTCATCTCCCCTGCTAATTCCCAGCGCTCTGACTATCAAATGGAGCCCGCTGGTTCCGCTGTTCACTAGCACAGCATATTTTACCCCGGCAAATTTAGCCATTATTTTTTCAAGTTCTTTTAATTTAGGCCCTAAACTCAAATTGGAGGTATTCAAAACCCCTGTTATTAATTCTTTTTCCAGCTTTCCCGTGTCTGGTTTTGAAAGTGGAATTTTATATTTCATTTTACAGGTTTTATCACTTTCGCCGGCACGCCATATGCCATAACATTATCTGGAATGTCTTCTTTTACAAAACTATAGGCCCCCACAATAGAATTTTTACCAATAGTAACGCCCGGCATAATTGTAGAATGCGTTCCGATTTTACAATTTTCTTTCAAAATTACCCTTCCTTTTTTACCGTCAATAGTCGAGATAGAATAAATTGAACAATGAGAACCTATTTGGACCTCCGCTCCAATCTCAATCCCGAATTTTGCATTCATATAAGTAAAAGCGCCTATGTCAGTATTTTGGCCTAATTTAAAATCTCTTAGGTTTTTAACAACCCAATTATATTTTGTCGGCTTACCGTCTTCTATTTCTGGCGCCTGCCACTTTTTAAACCTCTTTTTCATATTTATTAACCCATCTTATTAACATAAAAGCTTCAGCTGCTTTAACTCCTGCTTCTGTGCCTCTTTTTTGAGCTAAAACCTTAATACCCTCTAAAGATCTGGGATGGGGATATTCTTTTACTTCTGACTTGTAGCATTCCATTGCTTTTAATTTGTCATCTAAATATTCTGAAATGTCTTCATAAAAACTAGGTATAAACACATCTTCTATTTTCTGAGCTGGTTTCGACCATTCTGTTTCAGATAAAACCTCGTAATAAAAGATCTTTGTAGTTAACAAACCAGGCTTTGGTCTCAAAGCTACCAAAGCTGATCGTGCAACTAATTTATGGTCTTCGTTAATATCTCCTTCAAATGGAATGAAAACAATCTCTGGCTTTATCTCTTCAACAACTTTAGCAATTGAATCATTCAATTGCTTATGAGGTATAGTGTCAAGTTTTACTGTTGGAAGACCTAAAAGGACAACCTTTTTAATACCTAAAGATTCTGAGGCACAATCTATTTCCTTTTTTCTTTCTTTAATAAAATCCTCTGACCAATCAGGAGTATAGGCCTTTGTTACGATACACAAAAAAACCTCGTCTCCTTTTTGCGTATATTTTTTTATTGTTCCCCCACAGCCCAATACTTCGTCATCCGGATGCGGAGCTATCACTAATATTTTCATTATTTTTATACTATCAGATTTTTTCCTTAAATCAATGGGCCAAAAATACGGCTCACACCGTATGAGCCGTACTTTTTCTTACTCTTCTATTGTTTTTTCACATAATAGGTCCCTTTTGCCTCACCTTTTTGGATGACCCGACCTTCTTTTTCCAGCTCGTCTAAATAGCGGGTGGCAGTAGCGTCGGAAACCTTAAGCGCTTTTTCAACTTCTTGGTTTGTTATTCTTCCCTTCTTTTCAAGTATTTCTATAATTTGTCTTTTGTTTTGTTGTTTTTTCTCCTCTCTTTGAAGCCGATAATCTAAAAACTTATTATTCTTATTTTTATTTTCTAGCTCCCTATTTTTTAAAAATAAAAATAAGGCAAAGCCAATAAGAAAAATAATAATTAAAAAATATATTATATCCATAAATTAAAAATTTGGATTATTTTTTATCGCTAGAATTAATAATTTCCAAACTTTCCGGACCGCAGTTAAACAATAAATCAATTGCAGACATTTTTTCTAAAAACGGCTTGAACCTTTGAGGATAAACCGGGTGCTTAAATTTTGAATAAATAAGCTTTATATTATTTTTTTTCAGCTTTTCTTCGTCTATATAATGCTCCCTTCCTTCAGCCGTCAAACCAGGGCCCGACAAATAGGTATCTGCCCCGAATTTTTGGCATAATTCAACTATCAAATCAGTTTTATGTCCTTTAAAATCATAGTCAGAACTTTTAATAATAGGTGTTTTAATCTCTAATTTTTCTTTTAAATAATAGATAATGCTTTCATTAAAATCAGCCAGTTTCTCCCATTTTTTAGAATACATTTCTTTGAAAAAATTACTGTAAGTATCAAAAAATGGGGTCTTTCTATAATTAAAATAGATAGTTTTCCAGTGCTGTCTTGCCCAAGGAGTAGAATTATCTATTTTTACCTCGTTTATCTTTTGACCTAACTTGCCTTTAGTAATAACTGGCACTGTAAGCCAAAGCCAACCCTCAGAAGTAGAATTAGTTCTAATCTTATTTCTATTCTGAAAACTTCCATGGAAATACTGAACATGGTCAACTAAGATAAATTTATCAGCCTTAACCATTTTGTAAAAAAAACCGAGATATGGAAGACATTCTGATTGATGCGCGGAAATAATCATTTTTTATTTATCTTATTTTTCTTTATCTTTTTTGCTTGTTGGCGGAGGAAGATTAACCCCGTCTTTGCCATAAACTCCTTTTTGAGAAAGAACAGCAAAAAACCCAAAAAACAATATTTTAAGGTCTATCCATAAAGACTGGTTATCAATATACCAGATATCGTATTCTAGTCTTTTTTCCCATGATACGGAACCCCTCCCCTTAATGTCTACTAAGCAAATCAAACCAGGCTTTATTGATAATCTTTTCTGCCATAATTCGTTTAAAAATTCGTCTTGATTTGAATACTTGGGCAATGGTCTTGGTCCGACTAAGCTCATCTCTCCTTTTATTATATTAATCAATTGTGGCCATTCATCAAACGTCGATTCTCTTAAGAACTTACCGACTTTCGTCACCCGAGGATCATTTTCCGCAGAAGCCAGTCCCAATCCAATATTCTCTGCGTTTTCTATCATTGTTCTGAATTTCCAAATTTTGAACATCTTTCCATTCTTGCCCAATCTTTCTTGTCTAAAAAACACTGACCCTTTTGAATCTAATTTTATTAAAATAACTATAAAGATAAAAAGCGGACTTAGCAGAATTAATGTGGTTAAGGATATAGTGAAATCAATAATTTTTTTAATTAATCCTTGAAATCTCATTTTAATTTTTCTTTAATAAGGCGTTGATACTCCGTTTTAAGCCTATCAAAAACTAATTGCTGGTCAAATTCTCTGATAATTTTTTTCCGGCCTTCTTCTCCCATTTTTTTTGCTATTTGAGGATTATCAAATAAATAAATAATAGCTTCTGTTATTTCTTTTGTGCTTTTAACTGGAGTTAAAATACCTGTTTTTTTATCCTCAACTGCTTCTGGACAACCTCCAATATTACTAACTATTACTGGTTTTTCCATTGATGAGGCCTCTAAAATTGATGCTCCAATCCCTTCCCTATGAGTAGGCAAAATAAATACATCCATTAAAGGATAAATTTCCTCAACGTCTATTCTTTCTCCTAAAAATATAACATTTTTTTCTATATTATATTTTTTAGCAGTTTTAATGTTTATCCTATCTTTTTTCTCGGGCTCCCTGGGACCAACTGACAAAAGCAATGTATTAGGAAATTTATCAAGGATATTTTTAAATGCTTTAAAAATTTCTATATATCCTTTTTCTTCAACCAATCTTGCCACAATCCCAATGACTCTCTTGTTGGGATCAATCCCAAGTTCCTTTTTTTTATTCAAAATAAACTCTTCAGAAAATCTTTCGGGATTAAATCTATTTGTATCAATATCTCTGCCTAAATATTTTAAAAGATCTGGCTTGCAAATTCTTGCTTCAGTCGCTCTTTTTATTACATCCTTACTTACAGAAAAAATAACATCCGAACACCTAGCTGCAAGTCTTTCTAACAAAATAAACAATTTTGCAAAAAACCATGGAACGTCCGGAGAAAGGTCAAATCCATGCAACCCATCAATAATAATAGGGACTCCTGCTAATTTAGCAGCTATTTGACCATAAATTTCCGGCTTTGGAGTATGAGTATGAACAATCTGAAATTTTTCTTTTCTAAAATAAAAAAATAATTGAAAAAAAGCAGAAATGTCGGAACGAGGAGAAAATAATCTTCTTTTGAATCTTATAGTTTTTACTTTAATACCTGTGCTTTCAATATCTTTTACCCATTTGCCCGGAGAACAAACAGCTGAAACATCGTATCCATGGCTCTGCAAAAATTTCAGCTGATTCAAAAGCATAAACTTCAAGGTAATATCAACACTGGCAACACAACAAACTTTAATTTTTCCGGTTGTTCTACTAACTATTTTATATGACGGCTGGCCAAAAATTAGAGCTCTTAATTTATTCAATATTGGACGCATCTTTTGCCTATAAGGCACAAAGGAATAGAAATAGCTGGCCCAGCAAAGTAAAACGGCCTTTTTGCAACCAGGATAATCATTTTTATATTGCTTTATCATCTTTATATTAAGCCATACCTTTCTCCGATAACTATTCTTTCGCGAAAAGTAACTACCGCTGTTTTCTTTGTCTAAATAATAAATAAAATAATCTTGGAAATTATAAAATTTATATTTCTTACCAATTTTTAACCATAAATCTATATCTGCTGAATAACCGAACAATTCATTGTATCCCCCAACTTCTTCCCAAGCATCTTTTCTAAAAAGAACTGCGCTATGAGAAAATAAATTATTTTTAAGTATTGATTTTCTAATATCTTTATCATGTTCTGGAAATAAATATCTTCCAATCTCATTATTTTTTATATCTATCTTTATCATACCTCCTCCAACTAAGCCGTAGTCGTTGTGTTTTTCCAGAAATTCTGTTTGTTTTTCTATTTTTTGAGAATCGCGCCAAATGTCATCATCGTCTAAATTAGCGATGTACTTTCCCCTAGATATTCTGATAGCCTTATTCAAACTTTTGTAAGAGCCAATATTGGTTTCGTTTTTTAAAATTACAATCCGCGAATCTTTTCTACTATATCCAAAAATTATTTCTGATGTATTATCTGTTGAACAATCGTCTATTATAATTAATTCTATGTTCCCATATGTCTGGCTTAGTACACTTTCAATCGCTCTTTTTATATATTTTTCTCCATTAAAAGTAGAAATAATGACTGAAACCAAGATGTTATGTCTTATCTGTGCCATAAATTTTATGCCATTTTATTTTAAAATATATATAGTAAAGTGCCAACAAAAACAATTCCGTAATAACTACAGCAATCGCTGCTCCCATAGCGTTATATTTAATAATAAGAAAATAATTAAGAATAACATTCAGCAAGGCTGCAAATCCGCTAGTCACCAGAACTTTTTTTGGTTCATCTGAACTGAACAAAAACCAATTATAAACATAAGATAAAGATTTGAATAATATGATAAAAGATAATATTTTCAAAAGAAAAACCGATGGTAAATAATCAACTGAATAAATTTTAATTAAGAATAAATCCGATAAGAAAAACAAGCCAATGCTTAACAATAAACCAGTAACAAGCATGACTAACCTATAATTAGAAAATATCTTTTTAAGCCCTACTTTATTTTTCTCATAAAAATATGAGATTTTAGGGAAAAAACTCACAGTAATAATGCTTGGAATAATGAAAGCTGCAATAAACAAGTTATAGGCAGCGTTATAATATCCTACCTCTTCCATACTAGAAAATATTCCCAACATTACTGGACCCATTACAAAATACATCATATAGAAAATACCAGAAAACAGAAATGGCCAAACTTTTTTAATAATTTCTTTCCACGTCTCTAAATCTGCTTTAAGAGACGTCTTAAAAAAATACCTTTTAAGAAAAAACAGCGAAAAAGCAACCCCTATTAGACTTGCAATTAAATACAGAACAGAAATAGTCAAAACTGTACTATTGTTTAAAATAAAAAAGGTTGCTAAAATTAGCAAGCTTAAACTTTGGGCTATTCTACAAATAGCCTCATATTCCATTTTTTCATAAGCTCTGAAAATTGCCTGAAGAAGTACTCCAAAATTGTTTATTATAATGTAAAGACTTAAAAAATAAATTAAATTTATGACCACTGGATCTTTGCTTAAAAATCTAATTATTGATGCGGTTAGTGCCGTTACTATCAAACTTAAAATCAATTTCATCGTCAAAATATTGCCGATGTATTTAGAAGATTTCTCCTTGTCTCTAGCAAGCTCTCTAATAACTAATGTAGTAAAACCAAAATCAACAAATACTGCGAAAAAACTTACGAAATTCAAAGCAAAACTCCACTTACCGTAAGTTTCTGGACCTAAGTAGCGAGCCAACCAAATAAAAACCAGAAGATAAATTCCTCTGCTAAAAAATTCTGCTACGGCAAGCCAAAAAGCATTTTTAAAAAGAGTTTGTCTAATCCCTGAATTTTTAAAAAAAAGATTTGACAGCTCTTTAATTTTCATTTTTCCTTCGATATTTCAAAATTAAATCAATGGCCAAACTGTCAAAATATTTTTTAAGAATCTCTGCATTGGGAAGGATACAGTGTCCGCCGATAAAATCCTTTACCGGATAAAGAACCGGCCTCACCACATTCCCCATCCCAAGTTTTGCATAACCCTCGTTGTAAGTTTTATTAAAATCGGCCACTGATTTTTCAAAATCAATACCAAATTTATCGCAAACTTTTTTCATCTCCCCATGCCATGCAATACAAACACCATAATAGGTAGTATCTAGAATCTTACCTATTTCAGTAGTAACTGCGGGACAGAAAACCTTTGAATTAATTCCTAAAGCTACAAGATGATCTTGGGCCATTTGGCCTGCCTTTTCGTTTTCAGCCCCAATATATTTGACAAAAACCTTAATCCCTTCATAAAGATTTGGGTGCACTCCCCTAACTGGGCTATGAACCACCATGCCATTAAATTTTTGAGATATGTTTTTAGTGGTTTTGGGGGCGATTGTAGAATGAATAATGGTTAATTTTGGTTTTGCTTCTTCTATTTCTTTTACAACAATTTCAATAAAATTATCCGAATAAGGGATACAAATATTTAAAATATCTACACCCGCGAGACCGTCGTCTCTTTTGAGGTCTTTAATTTTAGGATTCTGATAAAATTTGGCTATTGCCTGGCCTATTTCACCATAGCCCAATATACCTATTTTCTGGTTATTATTTTCCATTTTTTGGTTTATAATTTTTTTGAAACCATTGCTTTGTAATTTCAACTCCTTCTTTAAAATTAACTTTTGGCTCCCACAAAAGCAGATTTTTAGCTAAAGAAATATCAGCTTGGGTGTGAAGGGGATCGCCGGGCCTCGGAGGCAGATATTGGGCTTCTCCACCAATTAGCTGGCTTAAATAATTAATAGAATAGGACTTTTCTTGGCCGACATTAATAACTTCTCCGCCTTTTGCTTTTTTACTTTCCATAGCTTTAATATTGGCTTCGACAACATCTTCAATAAAACAAAATGCTCTTGTTTGCTCGCCATCGCCGAAAATTGTCATAGGTTTCCCTTGTGATTTCAAGCGCAGAAATTTGCCGAGAACCAAGCTGTAATCTGAATTAAAATCAATTCTAGGGCCATAAACATTAAAATACCTGAGCGAAACTATGGGAAGATTATAAAGACTGAGAAACATTTTAGCCATCTGCTCTCCGACCAATTTTTGCAAACCATATGGGCTCAGTGGATTTGGCTCCATTTTTTCTTCAAGGGGCAATTTATTTTGTTCTCCATATATAGAGGAAGAGGAGGCAAAAACAACTCTTTTGCAACCTTGGTCGACTGCTGATTTAAAAACATTGACTGTTCCTAAAATATTTACCTTTGAGGTTAAAACAGGATCTTCAATTGAAAGAGGAACTCTTGGTATGGCAGCTAAATGAAAAACGTAATCAACGCCCCGAAAGATGGGTTTAATTTTCTCGAAATCACAAATATCCAGCTGATGAAATTCTGCCTTAGAATTTAAATTTTCTTTTCTGCCAGTTGAAAGATTGTCAACAACTATTACTTTATGATTTTTCCCTATTAACCTATCCACCAAGTGGCCACCGATAAATCCGGCTCCACCAGTAACTAAATATTTCATAATTATGAACGAGGGAGAAATAAAAATTTATTTTTATTTCGACCGAGTGATTAATTATATAAATTACGCTAGTGATTTCTATAAATTTGTCAGAGCGTCTAGGCTTTTCGAAAAAAACCTAATTATTTTATTATTTGAAGCCCAATTAATTCCAAAAGGCGCTAAACAGAAAATAGCTATAAAAGCCGGCATTCTGATTCTAGTTGTTATGCCAAAATTACAAATATAAAGAGAAAGCGCACTAAACACTACCAAGCTAAAAATAAGCAAGGTAAAATTATATGACCTTATGGGGTCTCTTATTCTTTTTATTGTTCCTTTTATGGCAAAAAAGAGCGCAGAATACCAAAGAATTAATTCGGGTAAAAACAAAATGTGTCTTAAGTATCTCATCTGCCAAGGAAGGGGACCCAATAAAACGTAGAGAAAAGCAATCAAAGAATTTTTTAAAAATGTAAAAGGATTTTCAAATCCGGTCTTCACCATTACATTAGACCCCCTCCCCCTTTTTGTGATGGGATTATCGGTAAAACCAGAGGGCTTAGTTTCAGTATCTACAGGATTAGTATCTACAGGAGTTTCAGTATCTACAGGAGTTTCAGTATCCTGTAGAAATATATGTTCTTCCTCTACGGCATATCCAGTAACTGGAGAAACTTTAGGATTGGAAATGGAAAAAAGCTCTCTGTATTGAGTAATTGTTTTAGGATTAAGAAGGACTTTTAAAACATCTGTTCCATAGTATCCTTGTCCAGCAGATTGCCCGCCAGAAAAAACAGTTAAAAAGCCAAGAAGAAAAATAAATAAAATCCCATGAATTACTCTTTTCTTTATTTTTAAATTTGAAAATAGGAACCAACTAACAACAAAAGCAATAATGGCAGAAAAACCGATATAAATACGAAAGTGTATCAAACTGCCTAAAAATATATATAAAATTAAAAACTTAAGCCAAGAAAAGGCTTTGAGGACTTTCAAAATCAAAAACAACGCGATTGAACACAATAAAACAACTAATGCATCTTTCAACAGCAAACTTCCGAAAAAAAGCAAACTCGGATAAATGCTTACCATTAACCCCGCGAAGAAAGCTTGTTTTTCCGAACCACCAATTTCCAGAACTATCAAATAAACAAAAATAACCAAAAGGGCAACCAGCCAAGCATTAAACATCTGACCGATAAATGCTTGGGGTGATATTAGAGTATAAATATATGCAACTATCACCGGATAAAAATGCCCATATTCAATCCCCTGTAAAGAAAAATTTCCTTGTTTAATCCTTTCTGATATCTGTTGAGCCATAACATCATATTCTAAATAATCTCCAGCGCCTCCGCTAAACGGCTGGAAATTGGCGTAATAAATGAAAAAAACCATTCCAATATGAACCAAAAGAGCAATTAAAAAAAGTATATATATTGTTTTATTTTTAAAACCTGTTTCTTTAAGTATTAAAAAAGTAGTTGCCGTTAAAATTCCAATAAAAATAAGGGCAACTGCCAAAATTTTGTCAAATAAGAATACGGCTATAAAGAATAGAATACTATATATTATGATTTTTTTATACTTTGAAATTAATTCTAAAAGTTTCATTTTTAAAATTATATTATTTTTAATTTTTATTTGTTTAAAAAAAGTACATCTATTACTGCTTTTTTTTCTATTTCGTTTATGCTAATCTTCTTTTTAGCATTAAAAATTTCAAAAGGATGATACGAAAACTTTTCCATATAATCTAAAAGATCTTGCAGCTTGCACCCGGAATAAGCGTAAGCTGAAGGAACAATTTCACATATAATCGGAGGATAAAATCCAGCGTTAGAACACTCTGTGAAATAACCGCTTAATCCTTTTAAAACAGGAAATTCGAACCCTTCTACATCAATTTTAATTAGCCCTATATTGTTTAGCCCATTTTCTTTAATGTATACATCAAGCCGGCGCACGGGAACCTCGATGACTTTACCTTTTTTTGTGTCAGCGCCAAACAAATCAGGAAAAAAAGTATTGTTCCCGATATCGGAAGGACCATCTACATAAATTTTACTCAACCCTTCTTTTTCTCCTAAAGCGCACTGATTTTCTACAATCTTATATTCACTATTCATTTTAGAAAGCTCATCTATCTTCTTAGAATATTCTGGTATTGGCTCAAAACTATGAACCTGCCCGTTTTTTCCAACATACCCGGCGGCAATTGCGCAAAAATAACCTATACTCGCCCCAACATCAATAAACGTATCCCCCTTTTTTAAATATTTCCTTAGGTTTTCGGAAATTATCGACTGATAATTGCCAACATACATCTGCTTGACTTTAGGACTATAATTAAAATCAAAATTAAACGATACCCCATTTATTTTTTTGACAACTGCCGATTTTGGCATCGGTAAGATAAAATATTTTAACTCAAGAAGAATTCTTTTAAAGAAAAAAATGGGATTATTAACCAATATATGAAAAAATCTTTTGATAATCGGGCGATAGTTTTTAAACATATTCGTAAATTATTGTTTATTATTTAAAATAATCTTCAATTCCTTTTTTTATATCATATTCTGCTGAATATCCCAAAGCGCTCTTTGTTTCTGTTAAGTCGGCTTCAGTATGTTCTTGATAATGTTCATGTGGATTATCAATGTATTCTGGTTCAAAATTTGTACCAAGGACGCCATTAATATTTTTGATTATATCATTAAATGTAGTTGCTTTTCCAATTCCAACATTAAAAATTCCACTCTCTTCGCAATCTAAGGCGAGTAAATTTGCTTTAACAATATCTTTAATATAAACCTGATCTCTTTTCTGCTCTCCGTATTTGAAAATCCTGGGCCTCCTGCCCTGTTTCATCTGCAAATACAACTGCCAAACCATGCTTGCCATTTTGCCTTTATACTTTTCTCCCGGTCCATAAACATTAAAATAGCGCAGCCCAACCAAATGAAGATTATTAAAATTCTCGCGGGCAATATTGTCGGCTACCAACTTAGAAAGACCGTATACATTAGCTGGAACCTCGTTTTTGCCAACTATCATTGGGGGCTCTGAATGGCCGTAGACTGCTGCAGAAGAGGCATAAATCAGCTTGGCTTTACAATCGATGGCGAAATTCAATACATTTTTAAAACCATCAACGTTGCTAGACATCATTTTTTTCTCGTCAAAAACCGTGGTGTCTGTAATGGCTGCCTGATGAAAAATAATATCCAGTTTGTCAAAATGTCTTTTCAAATCTATTTGCGCAATGTTGGCAGAAATAATTTTACCTTTAAAACCAATAAGATTTTCGGGATTGCCGGAAGAAAAATTATCGATGACAAAGTATTCGTTTTCTGGATATTTTTCCTGAAGCGCCAAAGCTAAATTAGAACCGATAAATCCAGCTCCGCCTGTAATTAATATTTTTTTGCTATTCATTTTTCTTATTTTAAATTTTTTTCAAAATACAAAACAATTATAAATCCTATCTTTGTTTTCATAAACTGATTGAAGACACTTAACCACTTTGATTATTTCATCATGAGAAACTTTATCTATTTTATTTTTTAATTCTTTTAAAAAATCTTTAATGTGGTTCTCCTAAAATTATGCAAGAATAACGTCAACCGCCTCTAAAATATTTTTGGCGTAATAGTTAGGTTCAATCTTTAGCTTTTTAGGCATACTAGTGCCAATTTTTATGGTTTTTATGTTTGCCTCTCTGCCAACGATCACATCTCTCTGCTCATCGCCGATAAGCCAACTCTTACTCAAATTAATACTAAAATCTTTTGCTGCCTGAAAAAACATGCCTGGTTTTGGCTTTCGGCATGAACAATTATCATTAGGCCCATGAGGACAATAATAAATTTTATCTATTCTCACGCCCCTTTTATTCAATTCTGAAATCATCCATTTATGTAGCTGCCTCAAGTTATCTTCTCTAAAGTATCCTCTGCTAATTCCCGACTGATTAGTTGCAATAATAATCTTGTAATTAGTTTTTGATAATTTTTTCAAAGCTGAAATCGCGCCGGGAACAAATTTAAAATCATTAATTTTGTGGACATATTCGGGATTGTTTACATTTATGGTTCCATCGCGGTCTAAAAATACTGCTTTTATTTCTGGCTTGGAATTGGTATTTATGGTTTTTTGTATTAATCCGCTGGTTGAAAAACCTTGTTGCCATTTTAAAAGATGGATTCTACCTCCGTTTTCTTCAACAACGCCTCTTTCAACGCAATTTTTTCCCCAATCTGAACCGTTACAGTGAATGTCTGGCTTAATTTTTTTCAAAATTTCCTTAGGATTAATTTCATCAAAATTAACGACATAATCAACGTGGCCTATAGCAGATAAAACCTCTGCCCTATGCCCTTCTGAATTAATTGGATGATTTGGTCCTTTATAATTACGAACAGAATTATCGCTGTTCAAAAGAACGATTAAAATATCTCCTTGTTGTTTTGCCTCTTCTAAAGATTTAATGTGCCCCAAATGCAAGATATCAAAACTGCCGTTATAGGTAACGACTTTTTTCCCTTGTTTTTTAAGGTTTTTTGCAAGTCCAACAATTTGTTCTCGGCGTTTAATCTTGGAGTTCACTTTTTTGTTGCGTATTACAGAATATAACATAAATCTTTTGACTTTTAAATATTGACAAAGTTATAATAATAGTTTAATATTAAAGATACTGTCCTTTGAATTTGACTAAATCTTGGAGAGAAACCATGAGAAAAACCATAGTTTTCGACCATAAGAACCTGATCGGCAAAGGCAAGTGGTTGCACCTTCATGGGTTTCGCACCCCAAGCGGTTATCGAGAAGTTGTAGCCCGAAAGAATGGTCACTTTAGGTCGGCCAAGTGTATGGTTCTGTATGTTGAAGAAGAGTTATGGGATGAATCGCAGGCAAAAAATAGTAGCGACCTCCCTAGCTTCCTGCAGAATCTCCGTAGAATCGGACTGCAGAATCTCTGGGTATTTTTCTTGGCATCAGACAAGCCCTGCACGTATCCGAAATCGCCGGAGCTTGAAGGATTAACTGAAAATTACCAACTAGAGATTCCCGGAGGCGTGGCTGATGCGGTTGATGAACAGGCCATTGCCAATGGTCTTCGAGAAGCTACAGAAGAATATGGTTGCAGTGCCACAGATATTGCGATGACGGCGCCTTTGCTGACTAGCGTCTATGCAGCCAATGATGCAGGAGGCAATGTGGAGTTTTACTCCACCTGTACAACTCTTGTAACAAAAAAACCGGCACCACCTAGAAAAGAGGGCGTAATTCCGGAAAAATGCGCCCTTGTGCCTCTACTGGAAGCGGAAAACTTCCTGATAGAACAAGGCAAAAAAGGCATCCTTTTAGAGTGGCTTGCGCTCGCTTCGCTCTGCCAACTCGGACTGGAGCTGTGTGGCGGATGGGCCAGTTTGGCCTAAAAGTCCAAGTGTGCATGATTTGCCAAACCCATCGCGAAAGCTGATGGGTTTTTTTAATTTTATAAGTTTTGTTTTAATTCTTGTGGAAAAACTACTGCAGTTCCTAGCTTACCCACGACAATGCCAGCCGCGTGGTTAGCTATAATTGAGGCCTGCTCAAGGTTAGCCCCTGAAGCTAAAGCCAAAGTGGCAACAGCCACCGTTGTGTCTCCGGCTCCGCTAACATCAAAAACCTCTTTTGCCATAGCGGGAAAATGTTTTATTTCTTTATTTCCAAACAAAGTAACTCCTCGCGCTCCCTGGGTGAGCAAAACACTGCAGTTAAATTGTTTTTGGATTATCTTGCCTGCTTGCCTTTCGTCTTCTACTCCAGCAATTTCTAAACATTCTTTATGGTTGGGGCTCAAA
This sequence comes from uncultured Candidatus Saccharibacteria bacterium, assembly GCA_964397155.1. Classification (GTDB taxonomy): domain Bacteria; phylum Patescibacteriota; class Minisyncoccia; order Minisyncoccales; family Staskawiczbacteraceae; genus XYD1-FULL-39-28. The sequence goes on along the minus strand of CAYNHB010000001.1, from coordinate 53,329 downwards.
AGAGTGGCATTTTTAAAATATGGCGCATGTTTTGGCTTTACGTCACAAATTATCGGCTTTTTATGCTTTACAGCTAATTTAACCAAAGTTTGGGCAAAATTCTTAGTAATCACTCCCTTGGCATAATCTGAAACCACAATGCCGTCCCACTCTTTTATGTTTGGCAAAATAAATGAAATTAATTTTTTTTCAATGTCTTTGCTTATGTATTCAGTATTCTCTTTATCCACCCTGACAACCTGCTGACCCCGAGCTACAATTCTTATTTTTTGGATGGTCGGCTTCTGGCTTGAAATTAAAACTCCGCTGGTATCGACGTCTATTTTTTGAAATTCAGAAATCAGTTTTTTGCCAGCTTCATCTTTGCCTGCCAGCCCCACTAAAAAAACTTTTCCGCCCAAGGCAGCAATATTGCTGGCAGTGTTCCCAGCACCGCCGGGTATAAAACTTTCCTTGTGCGCCAAAACAACCGGAATTGGAGCTTCGGGCGAAATGCGCTCAACATCTCCCCATATAAAATGGTCCAGCATTAAATCGCCAATCACTCCTATTTTTTTCCCTTTAAAATTGTTTACTAATTCTACTAGTTTTTTCATATTTTAATCTCCTCTTATAATTCTTTTTGAATCCTCTTCGAAATGAGTAGTTGAAAATTCAAAAAGATTTGAATCTTCCAGCGCAGTCATTTGGTGCCTCAACCCCCTTGGTATTTCAAGGCAATCACCAGGCAAAAAAATAAAAGATACAGCAGAAGAAAGATCGTCCTGCCAAGATATTCTGATTTCCATCTTTCCTGAAAAAAGATAAAATGTTTCATGTTTTTTCTCGTGATAGTGAAAACTGCATTTTTTTCCTTTTTGAAAAAATAATAATTTACCGCAATATTCTTTATTGTTGGCTGTCCAGTCTTCAAACCCCCATCCCTTAAAATGCCTTTCTGGCTTATATGGTTTTGGTGTTTTTTTATCCATCATATCTTTTATTCATTTTACTAAAATTTCTTTAACCTTGCTAAAAACTTTGTCTGGAGTTATCTTTATTAAACACTGGTGTTGCCTGGTTGCATCATAATTTTTAGCCCTATAAATATCGTGGTATTGATAATTGCATTTTTCACTGATTATTTGCACTTTAGCCACATGGATATATGGTCCGGTTCTTTCTGAAATAGTAGGCCCAAATATAGAAATTAAATTCGTGTTAGTGGTTGTGGCAATATGGCCTAATCCGCAGTCAGAAGCAACAAAAACCTTGCATTTGTCTATTAGGGCAGCTACCTGCTTTAACGAGAAGTCAGTTATTTCCATGGTGTTTTTTCCTAAATCACTCTTTATTTTTGAACAAAACTCTTTCTCGCTAAAAGAACCAAAAATAAGTATAAAGGAATCAGTGTAGCTATCTAAAATCTTTCTGCCTAATTCAACAAAATTGTCTTTGGGCCATCGCTTAAATTGCTGTTTTAAGCCAACGCAGGGAGCAAAACCCACTAATACTTTTTTCTTTAAATCATTTTTAAAAATAAATTTTTCAGCAAACTGCCTGTCTTCATTTCTTATCTCAAAGAATAACGCGTCCTTAAAATTTACATTTAGACCCAAAGATTTTAACAAATCCAAATTAGCTAATGTCTTGTGCTGGTTTCCATTTAATTTGACCGAATGGGTATAAAACCATTTATATTTTCTATAATCCCCGACCCTTTTTTTCGCTCCAATCAAAAAAGCAAATAAACTTCCCTTTAACGCATCAACTCCGCTGGCAACAATGGCTAAATCATACCTTTCTTTCCTTAATCTATAGATAAATCTAAGTCTACCAAAAAAATTGCTTTTTGGAAAGTCAAAATCATAAACTTCAACACCTTTCCAGTTCGGTAAAACTTCGGCTGCAGCTAGCGTATAACCGGCGAAAATATCTATCTTAGAATCAAGAAAACTATCTCTTAAAACCCGCAGGGCTGGCGTAAACATTATTAAGTCCCCAATCCCGCCAGGATGAATTATTAAAATTTTAAATTGTTTTTTCATTTCAATAAAATAAAAAATCCCATTTTTTAATAATCTTTGGGGTATCAAAATCTACTACTCTTTGTTTAGATCTTTCAATTAAAGTATCTGACAATTCTTTATCGGTTAATATTTTAATCATAGCTTCTGCTAATTTTTTTTCGCTTTTTGTCAGGGGATCGGCTGGCTTGTCAGCTTTTTTGTCAAAAATAGGAGTTAAAATTCCAAACTCTGCATATTCAATATCTTTAGTCTGATTTTTTGCATCAGTTTGTGGAGCTAAAATTTCTCTTGGCCCCAATTTACAATCTGCTGATATAATTGGAAGGCCACATGCCATTGCCTCTAAAATAGAACAGGGCAGTCCTTCTCGCTGAGAAGATAAAACAAATACTTTTGCTTTGATTAAAAATTTAAATGGATTGTCTTGGCGACCTAAAAAATACACATTATTTTTGAGATCAAATTCTTTGACCGTTGCTTCTAAAAATGCTCTCTTTTCCCCGTCTCCCAAAATCACTAGTTTTGCTGTTTTAATCTTATTTTTTACTTCCTTAAATGCTCTTATTAAAGAATAATGATTTTTTTCTTCAGAAAGTCTTCCCATGGTAATTATTACCGGATTTTCAAAAATTTCCTCATGTTCCGCCTTAATGGGAAAATTCGCCAATTTTTGGATTTCATTTATATTTATTGGGTTAGGAATAACTTTAATTTTTTCTCTTTTAATCCCAAAATTATTTATTAAATCTTCACCCACTTCTTTAGAAACGCAAATAAATTTTTTTGACTTATTAAAAAACATTCTAATTAAATTTTTTTCTATTATCCCCCCATGAGCTTTTGTCCAAAAACTGTGTGCCCCTACTAGTACATTATTGCTGGCAAAAATAGCCATTAAATCCGCTGAAAATCCAAGAGCAATTATATAATCAGGTTTTTTTTCCTTAACTATTTTTCTAAGGCGGAGAAGTCCTTTTAAAAAATAATATATTTTAAGAAAAAAACCATTGGAAAGTGGAAGATTCAGAGAAATTAATTTTCCTTTATATTTATAAAAAACTTCATCTTTAAATAAAATAATAATTTTTTCAATCGAATCTGGCAAACCTAAAGACAGCTCAGAGACTACCCTCTCGCCACCACCCATACTCAAGGTGGGAATTAAAAAAATAATCTTTTTCTTAACCATGAATATGTTCTAATTCCACAAAAATAATACCATTCTTTCTTTTAGTTATTTTTCCCCAAAGCCAAAAAAGGGATGCCGGTAAAAAAGCAATCACAAACTCTTTGCAGCGGCCTAAAAAATAAATAATTTTAGGAAAAGACGACGGTTTACCCTCTTTGCCTTCCGAAATGTTTATAGTTTTATTAATCAGTCCCAATCTTATCTTACTATTAATTGCCTGAACAAGAATTTTAAACTGTTCAATGTAGGAAATATAAGATATTTTAAGATTAATTTTTGAAAATAAATTTGAAATTGACCTGCTATCCCACCTTGTTATGCAATATGGCGGCAAATCCCATGCACTTAATCCGGCCATCATTCTTTGCCGAGACGGTACGCTCAAAACAATCTTTCCATCAGGTTTTAATATTTTTTGAATATTTTTGATAAATTCTAAAGGATCTTCTAAAAGATGTATAGTTTCAAATATGGTAATGATATCAAATTGGAGCAAACTGTTATTCTTGAAAAAATCTTCAAAAGACCCTGCGTAAACATTTTCTAAATTAAAATATTTTTTAGCCAATAAAATAGCATTGTGATCAAGGTCTACGCCCCAAACTTCGCATCCTCTTTTTTTTAGCTCATTCAGAAATTCACCCGTGCCGCATCCTAAATCTAATATTTTATGTTTATCATGAAAATTTTTGTTTCTCTCAAGAAACTTTTTATGGTAACCCCTAAAAATTTGGGGCGTAACAATTTCATATATCTTATAAGTATCTCTTTGCTCATAATTCTTGTCTTTAAGCGGTGTATAAAATTGAATCTGGCATTCAGAGCATTGATATAAAGAAAATTTATCCTGTTTTTTTTCAAAATCTTTGATAAATTTAAATTCTTTTCCTTGTTTACAAATCGGACAAATTTTAGGGTAATCTTCAAATGGCATAATTTTAATCTTATTTTTTTATCTTAATAATACTTTCTTCAGGTTTTCATAAATTAACCTATAATCATTAATATCTTTTCCCTGGCTTGCGGAAACAATACTGCCCTTAATCGTATTTCTGAACCAAGAAACAATAAAACGATAATTAATATTTTCCAAATCATCTATCCTCGGTTTGTCAACTAAATCGTCTTCTATCTTTTTTTTCAATTCTTCAAAATTTTTAACTTTTCTGCATAAAGGATGATAAGAATAAGACGATTTTCCTAGAGCATATGTTGCCTTTCCAGAAAGAACCGCTTCCATTCCAATGGTGCTGTTTAAAGTGATAACACCAGATGACTTTCTAACAAGTTTTTCTACGTTTTCAGAATAAGGAATTAAAACTATATTTGGAATTTGCTGTAATTTTTTGTAAAAATTGTTTTTTCTTAATCCAATAGACGCTAAATGCTCTTTTACATATAGCTTATAAGGAAGAGGCAATGAAAATGCTATATTGCTAATTGTGCTTAATTGGTCAGAATAATAAGTTGCTCCAACAGAGGTAGATGCTTCTGGCTGATATTGCAAGGGATAAAGAAAAAAAATATCGTTATTATTAATTTTAGAAAAAATCTTTTTTTGAAATAAAATTCTAAATTGTCGTTTTTCCATTCTTAAAGGAGCAGAAAACGATCTTCTCATTCTAGCCTCGCTTTCGTAATCAATATCTTTAAAATATTTTCTTTTCTTTAAATATTGCCAAGACCAAGAGCTGTCTGTTTTTATTTTTTCAAGATAATGTTTTATAATCCCAAATTGGCTAAGGCGGAACTTACCCAAACCGACATAAGACGGTATGTATTTGTGGGATATAAATTGTTCTATAAAGTTTTTAGCAAATTCTTTTTCTTTTTCTGATATATCTTCGTCCTTGATTTCTTTAAAACTTTCTTCATTTTTTGAGTAAGTAAATTTCAGATCAAAAAGCTCTATTCTATCGTTGAATCTAGATCCACCCAAACCGACATAAGGTATATTATTTATCTTACAAAAATAAAAAGCTACTTCGTGAAATAAATCAGTTGGTGATTCACCAATTACTACATCTGGTTTTTCTTTTTGAAAAACAAATTTAAAAAACTGGTAAAGGTGCGAGACCATTTTTAGCGAATTATCATAGCTAAAGTTTTTTGTTGACTTAGACCTGTCAAAAACAGAAAATAATTCTTTCCACGATAAATTACCAAACTCTTTTTGCTCTGGTTTATAGTTTTCAATACACCAATCAATTTTTGAAATAAACTTTGCTTCTTTAGGAAAAAATTTCTTTTTGCCATATTCAGCAACCTTACTATTCCAAACCACAAGGCAATCATCTCCCTGTTCCATTGCTTCATTAGCGAGTTTTCCAAAAAACTCCGATAGAAATAAAGCGTTATTTGTTAGAAAAAGCCATTTCATGTTTTTATGTTTTGGGTAGGGGGATTAATTAGTTCCTTTAAAAACCTAATCTCTTTTTTGCCAACACCTCTCAACAAAAATATCAAAATGCCGTAGACAAAAACACTTAAAATAACTGATAAAACGAGGTTCAAAAAACCCCCCGAACTAAACCATTTTATAAACAAAACCATCAAGCTTGATGCTACAATGCTTTTAATCATAAAATTCCATTCAATTTCAAATTGGATTTCTTTAAAAGCAAAATACCATATTAAAATAAAGGCGCAAAAATAAGATAAAAGAGTGGTACCAGCAGCAGCAATAATTCCAAATTTGGGAATAAAGACTATGTTTAATCCAAGATTTAAAAAAGCAGCTATTGCCCAGATTACTGCAATAAGTTTTGTTTTTTTAACAAGAAATAAAATTTGGTTGAAAAAGGAAGCAATTCCATATACAAGCATGCTTGTTGCTATAAAAGGAACAACAAGATAAGAGTTATTTGCGATTTCTTCAGTAGAAAGAATGTTAAGCAGTTGGCGAGATAAGATGGATAATCCAAAAACCGCAGGAATCATTATTAATAAAAAATATTTCAGAGAATACCTTAAATATTTTCTCACTTCGTCAAGATTATTATCGTCAAAAAACTTAGGCAAAACCACTGTTAATATAGAAGTAATAGGAATTATAAAAACCACTAAAAGCATTCCAATAGAGTAAGCCGGAGCATAATAACCAACAAAAAGCACTCCAAGAAATAATCCAATAATATACCTGTCGACAGAAGCAACTAACCAATAAGAAAGATTGTTGGCCATTGTGGGCACGCCAAAATGCATATATTCCCCTATTAACGAAAAATTAGGAATTTTTATGCCGATCTTCTTAATAATATAAATAAATAAAATTAAAGCGACTAATATTCTAAAGAACAAAAGCCAAAGAACTGCGACGTATAATCCGTAGCCAAGCACAATTGCCCCAATCATTAATCCAGTTTCCCCAAATGTTTTTAAAATTGAAAACCAAAAATATTTTTCTATTTCTCTTCTGGCATAAATTATAGTCAAAAAAGCCGCGATAAAAGATTCGAAGATAATCATTAAGGCAAGGAGCTTAACAAATATTGAAGCGAATCCAAAAAATGCAGCAATTGGTTCTGAAAATACTATTATAAGCAAAGCCATTATTAAGGCGACGCCTGAAATAAAAACTAAAGAAGAATAAACTCCCTCTTGAATTTTTTCTTTATCTTTTTCTCCAGATACGAATCTTAATATAGCATCACCTAAACCAAAAAAAGCAAGCGGAGTCAACAAACTTATCGTAACTTTTAACTGAGTCCAAATTCCATAATCTTCTGCGCCAAGAATTTTTGTAATAATAGGCAAAAAAATCAGAATTTGTATAATCCCTGACGCCTGGAGCGCGCCTATAAGGAAAGTGTGCTTTGCAAATTTAAAATATGAATACATTTTTAAAAAAAATTAATGTGGTTGCTCGTTTCTTCTTCTTGTGCCTTTAATCTCCGCCTCTCGGCTTGGAAGTCGCATTGTCTATAAAATCCCATTTCTCTTTCCATTTTTTGCCATGCCTGATTATTAGCAGACCCTTATACAAAGAAGTTAAAATTACAGGGGGGATCAAAAAAAGAACTGAAAATGTGAAGGAAAACAACAGCGCATCTATGAATGTTGCGTGTTTAAAAAACAACTTTAAACAGCCAAAATATGAAAAATAATTAAAACTCTTAAAGGCTCTCATCACCATCATGTCTATTACAACACCCCATCTTAACAATCCTTTATATCTTTGAGTAAACAAAGGCGCATAATCATCGCTTGTATGCTTATAAGACAGCAACAAGTTGTTTATTTTCTTTTGCATTTGATAATGCAACATAAATTTATCCTCAATAAAATATTTGTATTGAGATAATTCTTGACTAACCATTTCTTTATTAAAGACAACTCCATTAGCATGAGGATACTTCATAAACATTAAAGAAAGCAGTACTATGTGGTTATGGCTTGTCCCGATTCCTTTCTCAGCAAAAGCTCTATCTTCTGCCAATAATCCTTTAAGCAGGCTATTGTTATAAATTAATATTGATAAAAAGGCGATTTGCGGAAAACTTAGCCCGATAACCTCTTTTCTGTCTATTTTAATGGTCTCTGGCTTATTCTTGTCAAAAGTATCCACATAAATTGTTTTTTTCCCAGTTTGCTTGTCAATAAAATATGATTTTACTCTAAGAACAATCAATCCAATATCTTTTATATAATTTTCTTTATTTTTTTTCAGAAAGCTAACAACCGCATTTAAACCACTGCTTACAATAAGATCATCATCTCCAAATGTCCAAACAAAATCTCCATCACACATGTCCGCTACTTTAATTATGTTTGCATCAACTCCTAAATTTTCTTTATTCTTGCTATATTTTATTGTCAAGTCCGGATACTTATTCTTAAAACCAGCCACTACCTCCCGCGTATTGTCTGTTGAACCATTATCGGAAATGCATATTTCAACATCATCCTTCAATTCTTTTGCTTGAGGTAAAACATTATTTAAAAGCTTTTCTAAAGAATTGGCCCTGTTATAAGTTGGAATAGCAAAGCTTAGTAAAATTTTATTATTCATAAACTAATTTTTTTTTCCTATAAACATAACGCAGGGACTGAACAGCCTTGTTTCAAAGCCGTTATCCTTAAAAACAATCCTGCAAATAGGATTTAAAATAAATTCTAAACTATATACTACCCTAAGAATAAACCAGAAAATATTTTTCTTGGGCATGGGAACTCTCAGTTTAAATGTTCCATAATTTTTACAAAACAACTCTTGAACACTTTCTTTTTTGCAAAATCGCCTTAACTGCTCTTCTTCCATTATTGTTAAATTATGAAGAGGCAAAAGATCGGGCCTGAATATCTTAAACCGTAAATAATTAAACCCTTTTAAACGGGGTATTTGTATAAAGAAATATCCTCCCTTTTTTAAAAGCCTTAAATGAATCTCTACAGCTTTTTCTGGTGGCATAATATGTTCTATAAAACCGTAAGAATAAACCACATCAAAATATCCATTATATTTTTCTAAAATAGCTTCATCAAATACATCTCCTTCAATCATATTTATTCCCCTGTCTCTAGCTTGCCTAATCGGTTCTTGGGCATTTTCTATTCCAAACGGTTCATAATTAAAGTTATCTGCAATTTTCTTTAATAACTTTCCGTCGCCAGACCCAATTTCACAAATCTTAACCTCTTCTTTGCTTTTCTTATTAAACGGCAGATATTTTGCCAAAATAGCGTCATGTAAAAATATATCATAAGAACTGAAAAACCCGACCTTAGGGTTTGTTTTTTCTTCTCTGTAATAATTATCCCACAACTCTACTGACTGTTTGTTTTCTATTGACATATATACAATTATTTGTTATTATTTCTTTGACTTGTTTTTTGTCAATATTTGACCAATTTGAAAAAAGGACTGTGTCTGATGACCAGAAACGACCAACAACCGTTATCCGATGAAGAGATGGACCAACTCCTGGAGCTCCTTGAAAAGGTGGACGGAAGAAAGCCTCTCGGGACAAACCTTTTCAACGCCATATCTCTGATTGTCGTCCAGCCCGCTGTGGAAGCGGTGTGGCTCTGCATAGCGAAATCTATCCATCAGATCGACACCTCCCCGCACCCTTCTATTAATGTCTATCTCACTCGACGCTCAACACACGACACGGCCTACCCTGGCCAGTGGCATTGCCCGGGCTCAATTCAGCGAGCTGGTGAGGAAATTGAGGATGTTTTTCTGCGACTCGCCAAAAGGGAGGAGTTTGACGCGCGACTGAAACGGTACGAGTTCGTCCGCAACTTCAACCATACCACAGAAAAACGAGGGCATTTTCAATCAATGATATACCTCTGTGAATTTGAAAAATCCGAAGGAGGAAGGGGTTCTTGGTGGCCAATAGACCACCTGCCAAGCAACACAGTCTTGCACCACAAGGAGATAATCATACCAGCGGCGGTCGGAATCTTCAGGTCCGACCACGCCACCGAACTGCTCTTACAAAATTCCTGATAGATTCTGTTGGGACCGCGCGGTCTTAACCGATCACGTATGCACGTTCATTGGTACGTACCAAGGTATGTACCAATGAACGTGCTTTTTTTATGAAAAGAACTTTTCCTTATTAAACCAATCGTATGTTTCTTGAATTCCTTTTTCAAAAGTTGTTTCTGGCTGCCAGCGCAATTTTTCTTTTGCCTTCGACCAGTCAAGATATTGCTCTGGTATTTCATTTTTGGCAATATTCAATATCTTATAATTAATTTTTTTACCAAGCGCGACTTCTGATTTCTTCACAATATCTAAAACGCTTAAAACATTTTCCGAACCAAAATTAAACGCCTCTCCAAGGTCTTTTTTATGGCCGGCCAATCTGATGCATCCGTTCACTATATCTTTAATATAGGTATATTCTCTTATCATTTTCCCGTCGCTTCTTATCAAAAGTTTTTTGTTTTTTATCGCAGATTCCACTATACCTGGAATAATTCTCGAAAAATTTAAGTCGCCCGGACCAAAAACATTGCTGAATCTGGTGATTTTAATTGGCAGACCATAGGTTGTAAAATACGCCCTTGCTATTAAATCAGCCGATGATTTGGATGCGTCATATGGGTGGTCACCCCTTAATGGGTGATCCTCTTTATAAGGCAATTCTTTTGCTTTGCCATATGCCTTGTCTGAAGAAACAACAATAATTGACTTTATGTTTTTTTGTTGCCTGCAGGCCTCTAAAACATTAACAGTACCCATAATATTCACCTCAATTGCCTCATAGGGGTTTTTATAAGCATCTTGGACCAATGGCCTGGCAGCAAAATGAAAAACAACTTCTGGTTTTTCTTTCTTAAAAATTTCAGCAATTTTATTGCTTCTAACATCTGTTTTATAAAATTTAGCTTTGGGGCTTACATTTTCTTTTTTGCCAGAAGACAAATCGTCAACAACAATTACTTTATTGCCTTGCCTTATAAGTTCGTTTGCCAAATGGCTGCCAATAAAACCTGCCCCGCCAGTAACTAAAATTTTGCTTGAAGTTAATCTTGCCATATTTTCCATTTTGGGTTTTTTTCCCAAAACTCATTTAATAGCAAAAAATCCCTGTAAGTATCCATCGCATACCAAAAGCCCTCATGCTTATAAAGAGCTAATTGCTTTTCAGGTATCAATCTTGATAAAGCGTCTTCTATCATGTCTCCTTCTTTTAAATAATCAAAAAACTCTTTGTTAAAAACCATAAAACCCCCGTTTATATAATCGTAAAGCAGGGGTTTCTGGGCAAATTCTGTGACTATATTATTTTCATCTGAATTAACCAGCCCCCACCTTGAAGAAGGGTGAATCCCGGTAATGGTTGCTATTTTTCCATGGCTTTTGTGAAATTCTATCAGTTTATTAATGTCTATGTCGCTCACTCCGTCGCCATAAGTAACCATAAAAATTTCTTCGGGAACATGTTTTTTAACTTTTAAAACTCTTTCTCCGTGTGGGGTTTCCAATCCTGTTTCAGCAAAAATAATATTAAAATTATCCTCTTCGCCGTTTTGAAAAAAACCGCTGACTTTTCCGTGGCTCGGATTAAACGAAAAATCGCAAGTATAATATTTTTGTCTTAAAAAATAATCTTTTATCTGGCTTCCTTTATAACCTAAGGCTAAAACAAAATCTTTGTAGCCATAGTGGCTGTAAATCTTCATAATGTGCCACAAAATCGGCTTGCCCCCCACTTCCACCAAGGGCTTTGGCTTAAATTCTGTTTCCTCTCTCAAACGTGTACCCATCCCGCCGCATAAAATAATTGTGTTAATCTTTTGATTACTCATTTTGTTATTAATTTAAAATAACTACTAATTACATCATAACCTTATAGTTTTACCTTGCTTTTTAGCGCTTTCCTTTAAAGCAAAAATAACTTTTATAGCTGCTAATCCATCCTCTCCGCTGCTAATTGGTTTTGCTTTTTTATCAAGACAAGACACCATGTGATCTACAACAGAAATAACCAAACTTCTTGGCTTGCCTTTTTTTTCTACACTGCTAGATAACTGATAGAAACCTTTGCCGTATTTATTTCCTATTAATTTTCTGTATTCAATCTCATAACCTAAGTTTTTTATGGCAAAATATCCTTTTTCTCCATAAAAGTGAAAATCTGAAAGGCCATAGTTTTTAGGGAGCGTCTGCAGAGTTGCCAATGTCCCATTTTTAAATTTAATCAAGGCGTCTATATTGTCATCATTTTTCTTCCAAGAGGTTTGATTATTCGTAAAACCTTTTACCCACTCCACATCGCCCAAGAAGAATCTTAAGAGGTCAATAACATGAGTTCCGCTATTAATTAGCCCGTTGTAATAGTAGCAATTTACCTGGACAATCTTACCTATTAAACCATATTTTATCCTTTTTTTCCACTGTTGCAGCAAAGGATCAAACCTGCGCTGGTGGTGAATAAATAATAAAGATTTATTCTGCTTACAGGCTTTTATCATCTCTTCAGCTTGTTTGACGGATTCAGCAATAGGTTTTTCACAAAGTATTGCAGGAACTTTTTGTTTTGCCGCCATTTTGACTAAGGAAGCATGCGAATTAGAATTAGTGGCAATAGAAACAATATCCGGCTTTATTTTCTCAAACATATCTTTAGCAGAATTAAACAAAGGAACATTTGGAAAATGTTTACCGGCATTCTCTATCTTTTTTTGATTAGTATCTACCAAACCTACCAAATCAATTTTGGAATGTTTTTTGTATGATGCAGCATGAGTTTCTGGCCGGATTTTTTTAGAATAATTCCATTCTTCCGCTCCAGCCTTGCCACATCCGATTACTACTGCTTTATATCTTTTTTTCATATTATTCTATATCACCATCAATAAAAAATGGTATTTCCTTATTATATAATTTTTTTTCAACAACATTTCCGGTCTTTTGCAAACCACCCTTGACTGTTCCTTTTCTTGCAATGAACATCAAATGAGGGCCAAATCGTTCTACAAAATTAATTATGGGCAATGGGATTTTTGAAGTGTTTTTATAAAACTTGTTGGTTAATGCCGAAAGAATGGCTGAACGCTTGCCGCCAACAGAGATATTTTTTCTCCACGCCAAACCGCCTGAAAAAATATAATAATCTCTAAAACCCAAGCTTTCCAAAAAAACTTTGACTGTTTGCTTGCGCCAGAAAGTCATGTGATAAGGAGGATTATCCCCTCCATAATCTTTAAGAACAAAATCATCTACCATTCCCAAAAGTTTATAATAATACCTGTTTCTGTTAGGCAAGCTTCCTATAAAATACCCTCCGTCAGCCAAATGTTTATATATATTCTGGCCCGCCACAAGAGGCTCCTCTGCGTGCTCTAAAACATCTAAAGCCGAAATAACATTAAAAGTACTAGGCCACTCTTTTGGCACATCAAACTTCTCTCCACTGCTAATATGGAACTTGCCGAATGGACAATTTTGCCTAAATTCACTTTCTGATAAATCTATGGCATGCGTATCAAAACCCAGCCTGTTCGCATGAAATATAAAAGTTCCAGGACCGGCTCCAACATCTAAGATTGTTCCCCTTTTTATCAAACTCAAAAAAGTTGCTAGGGCGGAGTAGGTAAAAGTTCTTCTTAAAGATTTTTCCACTACTTTTTCAAAGTCCCTTTTTGGAGTTGGCTTATTATAATCAGTCAAGCTTTTTGTTGGCCAAGAAAATTCTCCGTTGCAACCTAAACAACTAAATAATTTGTATTTAGAAATACTTCTTTGAAATCTGTTTTTTCGGCTATTGCAAATCGGGCAGATAGTATTAAATTTTAAAGAATTTTCCTTTTTCATCTTGATATATTTCGTCAAAATAACGGAACAACTTGGTTCCCCATTTTATTTTTGGCTTCTTCCAGTTTTCTCCTAAAGCGTTTTTTATTGCTAAAAGCACGAGATCAGCACCAGCTGCGACGCTAAGAAGCGCTGCGCCATGGATCCTCGGATTCACTTCTAGTGCTTTCAGGGCGCCTTTTCTATCTTTTATAAATTGTATCCCCACTATTGTGCTAAGATTAAGGCCCTCAACTATGTTTTTAGAACATTCAATAATTTCTTTTTCCTTCACAACTTGTCCCCAAAAACTAGCTCCTAAAAGAACCTTGTCTCTTGTTCTTGGAATGATAATTTGAGCATCTCCATTGTTGGCTAAAATATCAACACTATATTCTTTGCCAGATAAAAATTCCATAACTAAAATTTCCGGAAAATTTTTAGCTTTTTTAAAAATTGAACAAACTTCATTAAAATCAACAATGCTTCCCGGCTGGCCCTTCAAAAGAGAGCGCAATCGGTTATTTTTTGATGACAAAATCCTAAATCCCCTGCTCCCGCTAGAAATTTTGGGCTTAAAGCAAACTGTCTTTTTAGGATAACCCAATCTGAAAACAGCCCTGCGAAAATCTTTGTAATTTTTGACCTTTATAAAATCTGGAACAGGAATTCCCTTTTCTTTGCAGAAGATAAAGAACCTTTCTTTATCTTCTGCAATCCGTATGCTTTTTAAGGATGATAACAAAACCAAGGTGCCTATCTTTTCAAATTTGTCTCTATTGCTAGCAATTGAAATAAGCTCGTTTGGATCACATGGAATCAAAATTTTAACTTTTTCTTTTTTACAAATTCTTAAAAGATCACTTACATAATTCTTGTCTTTTGGCTTGGAAATAAAATACCCCTTGTCAATGAAAGCAAAACCCGATCCGTCTTTTCCAAAGGCAGTGCCTATAATTCTAAATTCTTTTCCCAACCCTTTAAGATAGCGGCCGGAACTTGGAAATCCCACTCCGGATGCGGAGGTTATAAGTATGGTTTTTTTACTCATATCAATATGTTTTTTAATTGATCGAAATTTTTCATTTTGCCTCCGGGAATGATGAATGTTTTTACACCAGTAAGCTTACCTAGGCATAGTTCAGCATTGGAATCTCCTATTAACAAGCATTGGGTTTTTTTAATTTTCATTTTGTTAAAAATTTTATTAAATCCTTCAGGGTGCGGTTTTAAACGCTTAACATTGTTGCTTCCGATTATCATTTTAGGGCTGGGCAGTTTAAATTTTTTAAAAATTTTCTCAATACACTGACTGTTATTATTGCTAAGAATTGCAAAAGGGATATTATTAACCTGTAAAAATTTTAAAAAAGCATTAGCGCCGGGTATTAATTTAGCTCTTTCTGCCGACTTTAATTCCTCTTCACTGACAATTGCCGATAAATTATCATAAAATCTTTTATTTTTTGATACTGCTCTTGCAACTTCATATATTGGCTTAGGGTAAGAAAAGTCAGCTTCAATGCCGCTTTTAGCGCAGAAATCTGTCATTTTGCTTCTAACAAGGGCCCAATTCACTTTAAGGTCCGCTATTGTTTGGTCAAAATCGAGAATTATTGCTTTTATCCGATTCCTTTTACTGTTGTTCATATTTTTTGTTTATTGTTGAATGATACTCTTTGCTCCGAATATTCCTAACAATAACCATGTCTATTCTTTTTTTATTAATTTCCAGAACCTCAGGGTTTTCTTTAAGAAATTTAAGAATATCTTTCATAACAAAAATCTTATTTCTTCTGCCTAGAGCATTAAAAATTTTTCTTGTGATAATCAAATCTTCTGGATAATCAAGCGTCAAACGTATTGAAGAAAGGTCAACTGGATTTTTTAAATTATGAATTCTAAATTTTTTAGGATTCTCCATAGTATAAGCGTAAAAACATTCTCGATAAAACGGGCTTTTTACTTCATTGTCTAATTTTTTCAAAGTTGAGGAGGGTATAATATCTATATCCAATCCATGAGGAAAAGTGGGCGGAAAACCATTAGTAAAATAATCAAATTTTTTATAGTTTTTTTTATATATTTTTACCATTCTGTCTACTATTTCAGGGTCGGTGAATGGAGCATCTCCGGTAGTTAAAAGCAGAGCATCTGCTCCAAATTTTTGGGCAGTTTCATAATGCCTTGAAATCAAATCTTTTTCTGAGCCCCTGTAACATTTAAGGCCGACTCTTTCGGCATGTTTTGCTAAAACATCATTTTCTTTATTATCTGCAGTTGCTAAAACTATGCCGTCGATCTCTTTGGCCGATTTTAATCTTTGAAATATATTTTCAATTACACTCTTACCAGAAACTTTTAATAATGCTTTTCCTTTAAGGCGGCTTGAACCCATTCTTGCTTGAATGCAGGCAATAACTTTTAATTTTCTTTTGGGCTTATTCTTAAGAGTATTAATTATAAAATCTATTACTTTTTGAGTAGATTTATTTTCTGTATACTTTTTAACCGGTTTAGAATTATTCTTTCGAACTTTTTGAGAAAGCATTTTCTTAAATGTTCGATAAAGATCCTTTTTTTTGTAAACCGGCACAGACAAACCCAATCTGTTACTGATTAAAAGGTCTGAGCTTTTAATACCCGGCTGATAGCTTAATACTTTTTTGCCCCTCATGGCAGCTTGGAACAGCACTACGGAATTGACCCCAATAACTATTTCTGATTTTTCAATTAAGTTTTTGTTATATAATTTTTTTTCTTTTTTTATTTTTAATTTTGTGTTTTCGATCACTTTATCAAACTTATCAAGTTTTTTGGCCCGCGGGTGAATATTAATTACAATTCTTTTGTTTAAGTCTATCTTCTCCAATACTTTTACAATATCTTCAAGAATTTGAACTTCGTCAAACTTGATATAATCTTTATAATCTTTGCTGTTATTTTTTAATATTTCAGAAAAAGGCTGGGGGAAAAACGCAATTAGGTCTTTGTTCGTTTTGGGTTGAATTATTCTTGAAAATGAATCAAAAGACGGATTTCCTGTAATAAAAATTTTCTCAGGCGGAAAACCGTTTAAAACCATTTCTTTTTTCATTATTTCGTCTACAGCCAAAATATAATCCGGCAGATATTTGAAATTGCCTGTTTCTGAATCGCTGAAAGAAGGGGCGTAATCAGTCCAAAAATCAATTATACTGATTGTAGGTATGTTTTTGGCTTTAGCCATAGCTATTATTCTTTTTTCTATGGAATCGCCAAAACTGGTGCCCGTTAAAATTAAATCTGCTCCGGTTATATCAAACGGTGTTTTATCAGCATCTAAATATCTTATTTTCTGCTTCTCGGCAAATAGGCAGGCGTGTTTAGCTAAAACCACTGACACATTAAATCTTTTGTCTCTTCTAAGTTTTTTTATAACAGGAGTAATAGCATTAAACCCTCCTGGATCTTGAGCGGTAAAAATAATTTTATACCTTTTTCTTTTCATATTTTTTTAACTCTTCGATATTCTCCTCAATTTTTTTAACAGCTCTAATAAATAAATCAACATCGTTTTTTGTATAAGCGGGCTGGCAAATTAGCGCTTCTAAAAGCTCTCCCTCCGACATTCTTTCAGCAACAGGGCAAATCCCTTTTTTGTAGCTGATATTATGAGGATATTCCTTTGAAGCAAAAGGAAATTTAGAATTAGGATACATTTGTTGTTTTTGAAAAACTTCTAATAAATGGATTGGGTCTTCACATCCTACAACAAGCTGGAACCCCTCAGCTTTCATTGCTTTCATAAAAGTTGCTCTTTTGATACCGATTTTTTGTGACAAAAACCTAAAACCATAAACATGATAAACATGAACACTATCTTCAAAAACCAAGGGGGGAACCAGCCATTTAAATTGTGAAAGTTGTTTAGTCAAATAGTTAGCAAGAATTATTCTTGGTTTATTAAACTTATCTAATTTTTTAAATTGTTCTATAGCAATTGCTGCCTGAATTTCAGTTAAACGAAAATTATTGCCTAAAACCGGCTGATAATATTTTTTACTCTTATACAAATCATTAATTACTGCTTCTCCATGGTTTCTAATAAGCTGGGCTCTAAAAGCATAATCTTTATTATTAGTAACTAACATTCCTCCTTCTCCACATTGAATAACCTTGTGAACATTAAAACTAAAAATGCCTATATCGCCTATCGTACCTGTGAATTTACTCTTATAAGTGGCTCCTGGTGATTGAGCATTATCTTCAATAACTTTTAAGTTATATTTTTTGGCTATTTTAAGAATGGGGTCATAGTTTGCTGAACTGCCAAGTATATTAACAACTAAAATTGCCTTAGTTCTTTTTGTGATATTTTTCTCAATACTTTTAGAATCAAGGCAAAAGCTGTCCTCTTCTATGTCAGCAAAAACAGGCAAGGCGTTGTTAAACAAGATAGCAGAGGCAGTAGCTGACATTGTAAAAGGCGAAGTAATTACTTCATCTCCCGGACCAATGCCTAAGGCTCCTACAGCTGCCTGTAGGGCGGTAGAAGCAGAGTTTAGGCTAACTGCATATTTTACCTTAAAATGCTTACAAAACCTTGATTCTAATTCTCTTACATATTTACCGCCTAAAAAACGATCGCCAGCTCTTCCCACAAATCCAGAAAGCTTCTTTTCTTTTGTTGCTTTTAAAACAGCCCGTTCTTCTTCCTTACCGATAGAATTATATTGCAACAAAGGTTTTTTTGATATTGGCTCTCCGCCGAATAAAGCAAGTTTTTTCATAGTTTTTATTCTTTAACCCCGCTTCTAATAATAGAAAGGGACTTATCTCCTTGATTAAAAATTAAGTCGATTATTGAAATATATGGAACGAATTCGCCCCAAAGCTGAGGATATTCTGGATGCAAAAATTCTTGGAAATCAACCGAAATGCCCTCCTTTTGAAACAAGGATTTATCCAAAATCTTTTCTGCTCCCTCAGCGTCGTATAAATGGGCTATTCCTTGGTTCTTGCATAAGTTTATGACTTTTTCTGTTTTTTCCATGTTTTTATCTTTTAAGTTAAGGTCTGAAGAAAAGATTATCTTTTTCTTAATACCTAAAATATCACAAGCTAATTTTATTATTTTGATATTCAAATCCTTTAATAAAACATGCTTTTGAGAATAAATCTTTTCAAAAGAAGATTTATACTTTCCAAAGTATGGCGCTCTTTTATAAGCCAGCTCTATCGTTTTCCAGTGATTTTTTAAAGGATTTCCTTGATTATAAGATATTCTTATTTTAGAAATAGGTGTTTCTCTCGATGATTTTTCAACTGGTACTGTTAAATAAATAACTCCATTAGCTGTTTTAATCTTATTCCTTTGCTGCCATGATTTTCTTTCAAACTGAACGTGATCAAAAACAACATAAGCATCAGAAGAATCGATCATTTCAAAATATCCCATCCATGGCAAATAAGTTGGCTGCAATATTGTTGCTTTCATTTATTTTTTATTAATTTTGTTAATTCTTTCCCATGCTTCTCTTCTTACTTTCTCAACAAATTCCGTCCCCCATTCTTTGGTTCGAATATTTCCAATTCCAAATTTAAGATTTTCATACTTATAATCTTTCACCAAGCATCCTTTTTCAACACAATCCCTATAAAAAGCTGTTCCCTTGAAGGGCGTGGCAAGAGGAAAACTAACATAATCTAAATCTAAGCTCTCTGCAAATTTTACAGTATTTAATATGTCCTCCTTTGTCTCACAAGGAAGGCCTATCATAAACATGCTTTCTGCCTTCATGCCGCAATCTTTTATCTTCTTAATGATTTTATTTGCCTTGTTTAATATTACCGGTTTTTTCATATATTCTAATGTTTTTTGAACGCCTGACTCTATTGATAATATAATTTTATAGCATCCGGATTTAGCAAATAACTCTATCAACTCATCATTTAAGCTGTAAATAGCAACCCCATTTGCGCCGTGCCACGCTAAATCATACTGGTTTTCAATCATCTTTTTTAATATCTCCTTAAAATTGCCGAAAGCCAAAGCATCATCCAAAAAATATATTTCTTGCATGCCATGGTTTTTAATAAGATATTCAATCTCAGTTATAACATTTTCAACTGAACGCTGTCGGTAGTGGCCTTGCATTATGTGAGTAGCGCAAAAACTACAAGAAGCAGGACAGCATCTTGAGGTAATTATGGGAAAAGCGGGCTCTCGCTTTGACGGTTCTCGATAGGCTCTTCCAGCAGCAAAATATCTTTGAAGGTCAAGAAGGTGGCGGGCAGGAAAAGGCAATTCGTCAAGATTTTCAATCCATTTCGTTTTAGAGTTTAAATTCAAGCCGTCAATTTTTTTAGGATCAATATCTTTCTTTTTTACCAACAAATCACAAAGATCCCTAAAGCTGTACTCTGCCTCGCCCCTTATAACATAATCAACATTTAGATCTTTCAAAACCTCTTCCGCTACCATACTTGGATGCACTCCGCCCATGCAAGTTACAATTTCAGGATTTGCTTCTTTGATAATCTTGCAAACCATTTTGGCATTATGGTATTGGTCTGTAAACATTGACGAAACCCCCGCGATAGCGGGCTTAAGTTCTGCTATCTTTTTTGCAATCTCTTTTTCATCCAAACCAACCTGCGTTCTGTCTCCTCTTTTTGTACGGTTGTTGTATCCTTCCGCATGAGCGTCAAATATTTTGACATCATACCCTTCTTTTTCTAAAACTGCGGCAATATAACAAAGCCCCATTGGCTGGGCCAATCTTATCGGTTCTACCGATGTAAAATAAGTCATCGGCGGATTTATCAACATTATTTTGTTATTCATATGCTTAAAAAGTAGTTTATATTTTTAATATCATTCGAAATTCTATTCCCGCTCTTGGGCGTCTCAAATACTAAATATACATCTTTTTTCCCAGCTAATTTAAGCAATATTTCTTTAATCCATTTAATATCAAAGTCACCGTCAAACAAATCCATGTGTTCATCTTCGTCATTATTAAATCTGCCGTTGCAGATATGAAAATAATTCGGGGTTAATTCAATGATTAATTT
This sequence comes from uncultured Candidatus Saccharibacteria bacterium, assembly GCA_964397155.1. Classification (GTDB taxonomy): domain Bacteria; phylum Patescibacteriota; class Minisyncoccia; order Minisyncoccales; family Staskawiczbacteraceae; genus XYD1-FULL-39-28. The sequence continues at coordinate 32,817 of CAYNHB010000001.1, read as the reverse complement.
TTCAACAAATTCTTTGTAACCTATTTTCTGGCTTATAGAGCTTTTTATCGCATGGCTGAAATCCAAACAAAAATTAAATCCACGCTCCTTAATAAACTTCAACTGTTCATAAGAATGTCCAAAGCAAGGTTGATCATTTATGCCGATTTTTGTCATATTTTCAATTAAAATTCTTTTATCTTTAATTTTTTCAATATTTTCTTTAAAAATTGCTTGGGAATCCCCAATTCCAGCATGGACAATTATGAATTTACTATTTAAAAAATCAGCGGTTTTTGCAACTTGCTCCTTAAAAATTTTAATCTTTGAATCGTTGAGTGAAAAAACATCAAAATTGTGTTTGGTGTGAGGAGCATGAATAATTGTGGGAATATTCTTCAGATCGTTCAAAAAATCGAGTTTTCCCGGCATAAACGAATTGGGAACAATATATAATTCTATAAAATCAATAGTTCCTTTTTTAAATGATTGAACTGCTTCCGGAAATAATTCCCGGTCAGTAGACCATAGCTTCAAGCCGTATTTTATTTTATGTTTTTTGCTTAACATTTTTGTTTATATCTGCCAATTTAGGATTTTTATCAATATATTCAATTATTTCTTGGGCGCTGAAATATTCTCTTTTCCTAAAATGTTTAAATATTTTTTTTATCAAAATCAGATCAAGTTTTTCATCCACACAAAGCCGGTAATTCGGCCGGCAAAGATTTTTTGGCGCCTTGTAATATCTGACTTTAAATATTTCAGGGTGATCTAACATAAAAGTTGTAATATGCTCTTTGTGATAATCTGTATTGGCCAGCTTTGATGTTTTCTCTAAACATTTTGTAAAAAATACATCTACATCAAATCCTCGGGGATGGCCTTTGTGTCTTACATCATTAATAAGATAATCACATTTTTCTTTTTCAAAGCTGTCTAGCATCTCATCTATTATTCTAGGATCAATTAAAGGAGCATCGGCGGTAATTCTAATAATCACATCTGTATTGGTCCCTTTTGCCGCCTTAAGATAGCGGCTCAAAACATTCTTCTCGCTCCCTCTTATACAAATCGTATTTAATTTTTTGGCTAATTTAAACAAAATATCATCTTGAGAAGCGCTGGGAATAGCCAAAATGACTTTATCTAAATTTTTAGAGAGCTTCACCCTATTAATTACGTATTCCAGCATTGGTCTTCCGTTAATTTTCTTCAAAACTTTCCCTGGCAAACGATCAGAGCCCATCCTTGCTTGGATAATGGCTGATTTCATATTATTTTTTTTCAATTAAACTTTGATCAAGGGGAGTGCCGCGCTCTATGTCTTTTACCGATTTTTTTCCAAAAACTTCAGGCAAAAATTTCGGCGCAAGCCCATATCCTGGGCGAATTGAACGCACATTCTTGTGGGTAAACACTTCCCCTGTTTTTATATTTTCAACCACAAATAACGATCTTTTGCCAATAATATTCGGTTTTTCGCTTTCAGTCGGTCCGTATTGAATTTTACCGATAGCTTTTTCTGCCTCTCTTACACATTTTACTAATTGTTTTAATTCGTCCGGCTCAACAGAGAAAGAGCTGTCAAGCCCGCCATCAGCTCGTTTTAGGGTAAAATGCTTTTCAATTACACAAGCTCCCAAAGCTATTGAAGTTATTGCCACAGAAATTCCTAAACTGTGGTCAGATAAACCTGGCACTGCATTAAATTTTTCTTTTATATCTAAAATAGTGGCTAAGTTCATGTCCTCCAATTTAGCAGGATACGAGCTAATGCAGTGAAGAAGAATAATATCTTTAGCACCATTTTCTCTTAAAGTTGAAATTGCCAATTCTACTTCTTCTATGCTGGCCATACCTTTTGATAAAATTATTGGCTTTCCTGTTTTGGCCACTTTTTTTAAAAGTTCCACATCATTAATTTCAAAAGAGGCAATTTTATAAGCTGGCGTCTGCATTTCTTCCAAAAAATCAACTGATGTTTCGTCATAAGCAGTAGAAAAAAGAATAACACCGCATTCTTGGGCTATTTTTTTAAGCTCCGGATACCATTCCCAGGGCATATAAGCTGTTTTATAGAGTTCATATAAAGTTTTCCCATTCCAATCAGGGTTGGAGTTTTTTACGATAAAGCTTTCTTTCTTGCAATCAATAGTCAAAGTATCGGGAGTATAGGTTTGCAACTTAACTGCATCTGCTCCGCATTCGCAAGCAGCTTTAATTATTTTCTTGGCTCTTTCAAAATCCTGACTATGATTAGCAGACATTTCAGCAATAATAAAAACCGGATTTCCGGGCCCTATTTCCCTGTTGCCAATTTTAAAATTATATTCCTTATTCATTATTTTTCATATTTAAGACCAATTTGGCTTTTTCTAATTTATTCACGAAGCCCAAGACATCTTCAAATTTCATATTTAATTCATCTGCTATATCAAATACGGTTTTATCGCCTTCAAGATTAAGCATAATTTTTTCAAAATTTCTGTTTAATTCTAAATTTTCCCTCCAATCCACCCATAAATCATATCCTGACAAAAATATCGGCCCTTTAAATTGCCTTTTCGGCGTAAAATCTTTATCAATAATGTTTAATATTTCCAAAATTAAATTTTTGGATTCTTCCAATCTTTGTTCTGACACAATATCAAGATTATCGTCTGATGTATGATATTCAGGATAAGGATATCTGCTGATTGAAATCATTGGGACATCAACACCGGGTCCGTTAAATACCATTTCGTCATTTCCCACAATTGTTCTAAAAGGTCCTTCTTTAAAATTTTTAAGATTTCTTTTCATTAGATATCTTGCAATTCTGTCTAATCGCGTATCCCCTTGTCGCGATAACTGCAAGGCATGAATATTGTCATTGCCCAACATTTCAAGAAAAATGCCGTATTCTATTTTAGGAATTACGTCTTCATTTTGGCTTAGATAGGCAAGAGAACCGATTGTTTCTGGAACAAACAAAAATTTATATGTATAGTAGTTGTCTTTTTTGCCCATTGCTTTAGCAATATCAACTGATACTGCAACGCCAGTCAAATCATCATTCACTTGAGCGGGATGGCAAAGATGAGAAACCAAAGCAATAGTTTTATCAGTTTTACCTTTTATTGTGTGCTCACCTACTTTTAAGTCTCCTTTTTCAAATTTAGAATCAATAAAAACTTTGTATTTATCTTTTGTAAATTCTTTTAATTTATTATCTTGAATACAAAAACCCCAATCTTTTTCATAATACTTAAATTCAAAGGGAATGGCTTCAGGTCTTTCTTTGCTTGTATGCAAGTGCTCCAATAGCTCTTCTCTGCTTACAACTTTATCAATCGGCAAAGAATAAGAAACAACATGCAAGGGGTGATCTTTTAAATCAAGGATTCTGTTGCCGTCCAAATCATTTATATATGCCTCTTTCACGCTCCATTTTTCAGGCACCGTCCAAGTCCAGCATTTTGTTCCCGATGGGATTTCATGAATTTTAAGAGGGATTATTTTTGAAATATATTCCAATGATTCATCAAATCCGTCAGAAATAATATCCCTTCTTTTAAACCAGAGGTCTTTAATTAATTGCATCATATTTTTAAGAAAAAATTTGGGTCTTTTTTAAACATTTTTGTTCCCTCCTTGCAGATATCACTAATCTTAGTAACGCTTATAAAATCATTACCGAGGGCTGTTTTTTTGAGAAAACCAGCATTTAAAAGATGGTTTTCAATTTTATCAAAATCAGGAACTACACTTTCATCCAAGGGCCTGACATAATATTCATATTCGTCATTATATATTTTGCCTTTTTCTTTTATTTTCCCTTTAAATTTTTTTACGTATCTATAAGGCGCTCTCAGTTTTTCTTCAATATAATGAACCTGAGTACAACTAAAATAATCAACTCCAAATATCACATATTTGCTATTTTTTATTTTTAAAAGCTTGTCATACACAGAACCTTCACCAAAACTGTTTTTGCTGATATTTTGGGTTAGTTCTTTAGCTTTTTTCCCGATAGCAGCAACTGAAAATATAGGATGAATACTTCTGAAAGCGTCTTTTCTCTTGCGTAATTCTTCAGTAAATAATCCTACTCTTGATGGTGTATTATCTGGGTCATAGACCTCATTATTGCAAAAAGAATATGTGAAAGTCGGCACAACCAATGTTCCCTCTTCTCCCAACGCCTCTCTAAACGCTTCTATAAAAACATTGGCAAACTCTTTTTTATCAGAAATTTCTCCTAATTTTCCAAAACGGGCTAAATCAGCATGAAGCATTAAAACGCCTCCTTTTTTAATCCCAGATTTTTTAATGGCTTTGACTATGTCCGAAAAAACGAATCCCTTGTCCTTATATTTAAATATAATTTTTTCTTTTTTCATAATTCTATGCCTTTTGAACGAAGCATATTTTTAACATCGCCCAAAGATTTAGCCTTTAGTACCTGGTCCATGTTAAAAGATACTTTAAATTGCTTTTCTAATTCAGAAATAAGCAGTAAATAATTCATAGAATCCCAATCGGGAATTTCTTCTAACGTCAGGGAATCTTTAATCTTAGCCGGCGTTAATTTAAAGATATCAAAAATTATTTTATTAAATTTTTCCATTTTTTATCCAAGACGGCGAATTAACAATATTATCAATTAGCACCGGATTATCTTTAAAGTATTTTTCTAAAAAATCTTTTGCCGGTTCGTTTTTGAGGGTTTGGACAAATGTTATTGATAAGCTTTTGGCTTGGCTGCTTTTTGCGGTTTTTGCTATGGCTGCTAAAAATGCCTCCTCAGCCCCCCGCCCAATAGCCCTGCAACTCATTAAAAATTGCTCAATTTGCCAGGATTCTTCACCCTTTTTTACAACAGCAAAACCAATTATTCCGTAATCCCCAAAACAATCTATTAACCTGCCGTAAAATACCCTATAGTCTTTGCTATTTATAAAATCTGCAATATCTTTTTCTAACAGCTCGCGCTTGTTAAAATTGAACTGATTGGTTTTGTTGGTAAGCTGGGCTAAGCGCGCCAGCTGAGACGGATCATCCTCGAATATCTGCATCTCCATTTTTAAGCTTTTTAAAAAATCCTCTCTGTTATTAAAAATTTTTTCAGACTCGCGGCGCAATCTTTCGGTGACATAAAAATTCCCCCTCATTTTGTCTTCATTTGTCAGAGCAGCTAAATCAAAATATGGAAGCTGAATTAAAAACTTTACGTAATCTGAAGGATCAGAGGGCATTTCTGGAGTTTCAACCTCTGGCAAAATTGCTTTGACCAGCGCCCTATTTGTCGGGTCATCATCCAAAAATACCATTGAATCAAGCCCGATATTTATTTCTTTTGCCAATTCTTTCAAATTGTCTGCCTTATCATTCCAATTAATCCTCGCAGCGGCAAAATTGTTTTCTCTCAAAATCATATTTGGGTGAGTTTTAATAACTTTTATGGCATCTTCATGATTATTTCGGCTATTAATAGCTAAAATTATTCCTTTGTTATATAAATCCAACAAAGCCTGCTGAAAAGCAATAAAACCTGCCCCTTTATCAAGAGATAACTCAATTCCCTCAAAGCCGTCCTCTCCCACAATACCGCCCCAAAGGGTGTTATCAAGGTCTAATACTATGCATTTTTTGACGCTCATTTTTGAAAGTAATGCACACTGCCTGGGCCATCGATCGAGTGTGCGAAATGCTAATTATTGATTTATATTTTTTTTCTATTCTTTTGTTCAAAAACTTAACTTCTGGCGCGCCATTTTTATCGTTTGTTATTTCTATTTCATTAAAAGCAATTTTATCTTCAATTGTTTTTCTTGTCGCTTCTTTGGCAGCGAACCGGCCAGCCAAAGATTCTGCCGGTTTTTTTTTGCAATGCTTTAATTCTTTTTCTGTAAAAACATTTTCCAAAAATTTCTTTTTTTGGGATATGTTTTTAAACCTTTTGACTTCTATCAAATCAATTCCTACTTTAAACATAAAATTTTTTATATAACAACATAAGATATATCTGGTTCATAGTAAAAATTTTTAATTTCATACTTATTCAGATCCAATTCTTCTAGCAAAGCAGCTGTTTCCCCAGGCCATCTGGGATTATTTATTTGGTCAAGAACTAAAACCGACCCACGCGGCATTCTTGGTAAAAATAATTTTAAAGCTTCTTTCGTAGGTTTATAAATATCAAAGTCTAAATACAATAAAGATATTATAAGGTGTTGATTTTTCTCAATAAATTCCGGACCAGTTTTTGAAAAGTCTCCCTTGATTAGTTTAACTTTCTCTATGTGGGAAAGAAACCGGTTTGAATCATACAAATCTATTGCTTTTTTTAATTCATCATATGAATCTGCAGATATACCACCCTTTTTTGCGTCAACATTTTTATTTTCTGCTTCATCTTTAGCATCAACATCAGGAAAACCAGCAAAAGTATCAAACCCAATGATTTCACGGTGATAATTTACTGGTTCATATATTGCAGATAATTTTGCCCAAGTCATTAGTCCTGCCCCCCTGAAAACCCCGCATTCCACAATAGAGCCCTTAACATCTAAAATCATCTTAAATAACTCATGCTGCGCCAAAAAGCGAGAAAGGGTCTGTCGTGAAGCATATTTGGGAAAATCATTAATAATATCTATTACAGGTTTATTCTCTTGAGCTATCAGGCTATTTAAGTGTTGGTTTAATTCTTTAGAGTGATTTTGTTCTTTTTCAGTTCTCATATTATTTTTTTAACTGACTTAATTACATATTGGACGTCTTTGTTGGTCATTTTAGGATATAAGGGCAAGGTGATTGCTCTCTCATAATACTTCTCAGCTCTTGGAAAATCTCCTTTTTTATACCCAAACTTTTTTTTGTAAAACGGATGCAAGTGCAGAGGCATATAATGGACCTGGCAGCCAATTCCTTTTTTTTGCAATGTCTCAAAAACCTTTCTTCTGTTCAATCCGTTTATTTGAACAGGATATATGTGCCAGGCTGACTTCGCATAATTTTTTTCAACAGGCAGTATAATTTTTTTAATATTTTTAAATGCCTTATTATATTCTGAAACAATTTTTTTTCTTCTTTTTAAAAACTTACCTATTTTTTTTAGCTGACTCGTGCCCAAAGCGCATTGAAAATCAGTAATTCTGCAGTTAAAGCCCGGGTTTTCAATTTTATAATACCATTTACCTTTTTCTGATTTTTTAACTGTTCCGTGATGCCTAAAAATTTTAAGCTTTTCATAAAAATTTTTATTATTGGTTAAAATTGCTCCGCCTTCTCCAGTAGTAATATTTTTTACAGGGTGGAAACTTAAAATCGCCATATCAGTTAAGCTTCCGACTCTTTTGTTCTTATATACAGCTCCCAAAGCGTGGCAGGCATCTTCTATAACCAGCAAATTATGCTTTTTGGCAACTTTTAAAATTTTATCGTAATCTGCAGGATGCCCGGCAAAATCTACTGTTACTATGGCTTTTGTTTTGCTTGTAATTTTCTGGTCTATTTTTTCCGGGTCAATATTCAAAGTCTCGCTCTCAATATCAACAAAAACCGGCTTTGCTCCCAAGATTGCCGCCATATTAGAAGTAGCTGCAAAAGTCAAAGGCGTTGTTATTATTTCATCTCTCAGCTTTATTCCAGCTACATTATAAGCTGCGTATAAGGCTGTGGTGCCCGAAGAAACTGCCACGGCATACTTTGCCCCGCAATATTTTGCAAGTGCTTTTTCAAATTCTTCAACTTTCGGGCCCTGAGTAAGCCAATCAGAGCTCAAAGCTTTAACAACTTCTTTAACGTCGGCTTCATCTATCCATTGATGCCCGTATGGAATTATTGGTTTTTTAGCCATTGAGTTGTTTTTATTATTCCTTGTTCTAAAGTTATTGTCGGTTCCCAATTCAAAATTGTTTTTGCTTTTTGCCAGTCAGCTGCCATATTCATTATTTCAGCATGAGGATGGTGGTGCTCAATAAATTTTATTTCTGCTTCGTTGCCGGCTATTTTTTTAGCTAAATCCTTTATCTTTATTCCCTTCCCATAACCGGCGTTAAAAATTTCTCCTATGGCTTTGTCTTCAAAACAAGCTCTGGCAATAAATTCAGCGCAATCTTCAATATAAAAGAAATCTCTTTCCTGTTCTCCTGTTCCAAAAACCAAAAGCGGATCACCTTTAAGCTTTTTATTAATAAATATACTCATCACTCCTCCTTCAGAATCGCTTCTCTGAAAAGGCCCATAAATGCTGAAAGGCCTTAAAATAACAACAGGCAAATTGTAAGTTTTTAAATAAGCTATGGCAAGATTTTCTCCGTAAAGCTTGTTTGCAACATACGGGCAAGAGGAAAAAACAGGGTCTTGCTCTTTTATCAAACAGCCAGGCTCCGATGTTTTATAAACTAAGGCAGAGCTGGCAAAAACTAGTTTTGTGTTGTGCTTTCTGCATTGTTCTAAAATGTTAAAAGTGCCAAGGCAATTATCGTTGAAATTTTTTTCAGGGTCATCAATGCTTTCTTGCACATCTATTGCTGCGGCAAAATGAACACATATATCGAAATTATTTTCAAATAATTTTAAAAGAACTTCCTTATCTTTTACGTCTCCTATTACAAAGCCCTGCAGTTTGCTTCTAAATTCTTCAATATTTTTTTCAAAACCATTTGAAAGATTATCTAAAATCCAAACTTTATGGCCTTTTTCAACCAAATTTTTTGCAGTCCACCGACCCATAAACCCGGCCCCGCCGGTTATTAAAATTTTTTTATCCTTTATATCCATAATCCCACCAATTTACTGGCAAATCGTAAGCTTTCATTTTATCTTGGACAGCCTTAAAAGCTTTTTTCTTAAATTCTTCAATTTCCAAAGCACTCACATCATAGGGTTCCCCAACCGAAGTATTGCAGTCATAAAGCTCCCAATTCTTATGAAATATTTTATACCTGAATTTTCCTGGGTTCTGGAATATTTCTGTGCCTGGATTTGGAGCCAATAAGTTAAACTCCGCTCTTGAATTTTCCACAATTAATTTGAACGGCATTATTCTAAGAAACTCTTTAAAATTTTTCTTTACTGTTTCAAATGTGGCATCGCAACACTTTAGGGCAATATCTAATGTTTGTTCAAGTGTTTGTTTATTCTCTCCCGGAAGCCCTAAAATAAACCCGGAGTGAAAAAGCATTTCGTTTTTCTTAAACATTTCAGCAATCTCTAAAATTTTTGACACTGTAACAGCTCGCTTATTAAATTTTAAAACCTCATCTGAGCCCGATTCCATGCCAATGTAAAGATTGGTGCAACCCGCTTCCTTTAATTTAACGAGTATTTCATCTGTAAGCCCATCAGGTCTGGTAGCAGCCCGGAACTGGCCAACTCTTTTGTTCTTCACTAAATCTAAAATCTGTTTTGTGCGTTCTGGAAACAAGCCCATAAATTCATCTTCATACCTAATTTCAAGATTTGGATTTAAAGAAAGAGCAAGCTCTAACTCTTCAGAAACTCTCTCAGAAGAACGGCAGCGGATCCCTTTCCCATGCACCTGAGGCAATTCACAAAAGGTGCAATTATGAGGACAGCCCCGAGTGCACATTAAAACAACATAAGCGTATTTTTTCATATCAAGCATATCATATGCTGGCACAGGAATTTCCTCAGGATTTAATAATGGGCCCATTGGGTTATCGATTATCTCTCCATTTTCTCTAAAACTAATGCCTTGAACTTGCGCAAGCGTCTTGCCTTGCGCAAGTTCAAGTATCGGGCGCTCTCCCTCTCCCCTTACAACAACATCTATCCATGGGCACTCCGTTAAAGTTTCGTGAGCTGTAAATGTAACGTGCACCCCCCCAATAACTACTTTTGCGTTTGGAGCCGCTTCCTTTACTGCTTTGGCTATTTTTGTCGCCGGAATATATGATATTGTTGTTGATGTTATTCCAATAATTTCCGGATTATGCTCCTTTACATAATATTTTACAAATTGCTGTATCTCGCTTATTGAACGCGAAAGAAGCGAGGGCCTTTCAAACTGCAGTTGCTTTATATCTAAAACATCCACATCAACTCCGGCCTGGCGCAGGTAGGCGGCAATGTACATCAAGCCCTTGGGCGGAAACTGCGTCAGCCAATTTATATCCCAGGGCCTTTCCGGGAATGGCGGATCAATTAATAAAACTTTTATCATAAATCTTTTTCTTCTCCTAATAATTTATTTATCTCGTCTGAAGACATGTGAGTCCCCATATTTGAAGCGATAATCGGATTTTCAACCGGCTTTGCGTTCTGGTATCTGCTTTTAATATTTGAGTAATCAATCATTGGAAAAATAATATAAAGATTATCCAACTCTACCGATCGGGAAAGCTCTTCTGATGACATTATGTCTTCATGTATTTTTTCGCCCTCTACTTTTCCGGTGATAACCACTTCTACCTGCCTGCCCCCTGCGTATCTGCCTATCATTGAATCTGCCAAATCAGTTATTTTTAATGTTCTCATTTTCCACACAAATACCTCTCCTCCCTGCATAAGCTGAACGGCTTGGCAAATTAAACTTACCGCTTCTTGCATAGTAATAACAAAACGGGTCATTTTCATATCGGTAATCCTCAAGGGTTCGCTATTGAGAATTTGTTTTTTAAAAATCGGCACAACAGATCCGTTTGACCCCGCCACATTTCCAAAACGCACTGAAGCAAATGATGTCGTACTACTTCCCTTATAATAGTTTGCAGAAGAAATAAGTTTTTCGCCTATAAGCTTAGTCATGCCCATCACACTTAAGGGGCGCGCTGCTTTATCAGTGCTGGTAAAAATCACCTTCTCAACATTCTCATTTCTGGCGCAATCTATAACATTTTGCAGGCCGTCTATATTTGTTTTAATTGCTTCAAAAGGATTATACTCGCAGGTATATACGTGCTTCATCGCCGCTAAATGGATAACAATATCAATCCCTTCCATCGCTAATTCTAATCTCTTTAAGTCCCTTACATCGCCAATCAAATAACGCAGTCTTTTTTCTCCCATAAAATTATGCCTTAATTTGGATATCTCATTTTCAGATATGTCAAAAACACGGATGGTATTTCCGCTGTATTTTAATATCTCTTTTATTAGGGCCTGACCCACTGATCCAGCCCCGCCGGTTATTAATATTTTTTTGTTATCAAAAATCATTATATAATTAATTTACTTTTTTTGCTACAATACGCACTAAGTACGGGTCTTCTCCTTTTAATACTGAAAGTCCCCTTCCTTCGTGCAAATATGTTATTTGAAATCCATTGTCTTTAAGGTCTTTTACTAATTGTGAAACGTTTATTAAATATCTTTTATGCTTAGTAAATAAATTAAGCGGCCTATCTTCTGCTGTTCTCGCTTCTATAAACAATGTTCCCTTAACCCATTTTAATATCTCCAGCTGAATGTCCCTGTTGACTATATGCCAGAAGAATCTTGTATAAACATATTCTGGTGAATTATTGTTCTTTATGAAATCTAAGACGTCTTGTTTCGTAATGTTCCTTCCCTCAAAAGCCTTATCAATTCCACAAGCATTAATTCCATTTTTAATAAAAAATTTTAAATCTCTCCCGTCTCCGCAACCAAGCTCAACCAATGAATCACCCTTGATTTGTTCAAAAACAAAGTCAGAAAAGGTGCTATTTTTAAAATTATGCTCCGTTTTATAAAATGATTCCCAATCCATAAATACCTTTTAATTATTATTTTTTAATTTGTGCTTCATTATAAATTGTCTTAAAAATTCTTTCAGATGAATTACCGTCAATATGGCTGAAACATTGGCTTCTTATCTTTTCTCTTTGCTGTTCATAGCCATCTTCTCCTTTTAAAAGGCGATCCAGCTGGCTTAAAAGCTCGTTAAAGTTATAAACCTTCGGACCGGGGGTAAATTCATCATAATCAAAATATAATTCTCTGTCTTTACTAATATATTTCTGAAAGTCATAAGGGAAAAATATTACTGGCCTGTTTATCAAAAGAAAATCAAAAAATACTGAAGAATAGTCGGTAATCAAAATATCGGTCTTAGGAAGAATTTGGTAAATATCAGTATTGCTGGGCAAAATTAAAAATTCTTCAGAATTCAGTTTTTGCCAGTTTTCTTCGTTTATATCTGCGCGTATATGGAACTTAGCTATAAAAACAGCGTTATTCAAATTTAAAAATTTTTTAAGTGCATCAAAATTAATGTTCGCTTCTTCTAATGGATCTCCTCCCGTGTCCCGCCAGGTAGGTAAATAGAATATAATCTTTTTGCCTTTAGTTTTAAAATTCTTTATTTGCCAGAATATAGATTTATCATTACCCAGTTCAGAGTTTTTAATTTCATTGAAAAAAATATCATTTCTCGGAGAGCCGGTAATAATAACTTTGTTTTCGTCAGTGCAAAAAGATGAAGCCATTATTTTCTGAAAGATAGGCGAGGTGGCGATAATAAAATCTTTTTTTTCAAACGTCCATGGGGCGAGCAATCTAAATATATTTTTTTTAATCCCTTTGAGATGTAAAAAATGGCTGTGTTTTCCTTTCTTTGTGTCATACCCTACTTTTTTAAAAGGCATGGCATGGTAAAGGGCAATTTTTTTCGTTCCTCCAGAAAGCCAAAAATTTATATCAGAAGAATTTTCATTAACAAAAAAATATTTAGCTCTTAAGGTATAATATATTCCTTTAAGGGATGTATTCGAATAGGCATTATAATCTTCTTTTTTTAGCTGTTTTGCAAGGTTTTTGCTTTGGGAAATCCATACTGCTTTTACTTTATCTTTTTTATTGTTAGCAATATATAGAAACAGATATTTAAAATTATCAGTAAAATTCCTTTCTGTTCCAAAGACCCAAATCCTTTTACTCCTCGGCGCCAAACAGGAAAGACAATAAATCAAATAAAGAGGCAATCCGCAAGCTCGCTTTATAATTTTACTTAAATTGATATTGCAAATCTTCATCAACCTATTAATTTAACGGCATTCTCTTTTTAAAAAGCAACTTACTTTACTCATGCCATAGTCCGTCATTTTCAGTTTTCTTAATCTGATTTGGATCCTCCCAATTTACAGAAATACTATTCTTAATTTTGGTTGAACTTTGATCGGAAAAATAAGGCATCATCTGAATCTTACATCCTATAGCATCTGCAATCCTTTGGGTTTCCTTTAAATCTTCATCTGTGTGGCTATCGCTTTCCATAAGTATGTCCGGTTTTATAATTTGGATGTTATGGTTGGGGCTATATTGTTTTTGGGCAACGACACAATCAACGCACTTTAGGGACTCAATTAATTTTCTTCTTTCGCTGAAAGACAAAATTGGCTTTGATTTTTTTTGCATTGTCGCTTCATCTGTCAAAACGCCAACAATTAATTTGCTGTCCGGCCCGGCTAATTTTTTAGCGTTTTCTAATGCTAAAACATGCCCCACATGAAGCAAGTCAGCTACGACATACGCATAAACTATTTTCATAGTAAAAATCTTTTAATAATTTTCTTTTTTAGCAATATTCTCCTTTTTTAGGTTTGTATTTCCAAAGAGTCAACATCAGAATTCCTGCTATAAACGCGCATAATATCCAGAAATAAAACGCAGCATCCCAGCTGAACGCATCAATTAACCAGCCGCTTGCAACTCCAGTTAATGCTGCTCCAACATAACCCCATCCATCTATAAATCCAGCTGCAGAAGCGGCCGCCTTTCTGGTTCCAAAATCCATTGGCATTGATGTTACCATCATTACGTGGGGCCCGTATGTCATGAACCCGATAAACATTAAACAAATTAAGCTTAACATCCAGTCTCCTGCGGGTATTTGCATATAAAGCCATGCAGAAATTCCAAGCAGAAACAGCATCACAGCTGAAACCGGAGCTTTCCTGTTTCTAAAATATTTATAAGATGCCCAGCCGGCAAATAAAGCTCCTAACGAGCCCGCGATAGGCATAACCATTGCCTTGTAAGCTGCGAGTGATATAGCTGCTCCCTGAACTTCAAACATATAAGTTGGCGCCCAGTCCAAAAATCCATATCTTACAACATTTAAAAAAAATAATCCAAGAGCAACTATCCAAACGCCTCTGTTGAAAAGGCACATTTTCAAAGTTTCTTTAAATCCTATGTGATGGTCTGTTTTGACTTCAATTTTAACTTCAATGCTTGTTGCTTTTTCATCAAGTTTTCCCTTTTCTTCTTCCTCCACAGTCGGCAGTCCAACTTCTTCGGGCGCGTTTCTGCCGCGAATTGCCCAGTGAAGGCCGACAAAAAGACATATTGCCCCAGGAATTATAAATGCAAACCTCCATCCGAACAGCCCCACAATAAACCCGGAAAGGGCCCATGATATAGCATTTCCTATTTGATATGAGGTCCCTAGCAAGCTGCTGAATTTTGATCTTTTGCTTGGCGAAAACCAGTTTGCGACTGTTTTAACGCTCGGGCTCCATCCCATGCTCTGGAAATATCCATTCAAACCCCACAAAAGCATCATTGCAGAAATAATTCCATGGGTAAAACCAAACACAAGGTTAATAATTGCAGAAACTATCAAACCAATGCTTATCAGCTTTCTTCCTCCAAATTTGTCGCCAAGCTGGCCATTGATAAACTGCCCAACAGCATAAGCAAAAAACATGGCAGACAAAACACCGCCCATTGCTGTTTTTGACAACCCAAATTCCTACATAATTCCAGGAAGGGCAATAGACATATTCACTCTTACTAAATAAAAGCAGGCATAAGTTATCCAAACGCTCCAAAAGATTCTTTTGCTCCAATATTTATATAACTCTTTTACTTCGTCTGTGCTTTTTGTCTTCATATTAAGAAATGTTAATAATATTTTAACTTATATTAATACGTAAAAAACTACCATTTTTTGATAGTTTCCTTTGTTTTTTCCCTGATATTTTTATAAACTCTGTATATTCCAGAACCCAATTCAGGAGAAAGCAGCTTTAATATTTCAGCCCCCCAAATTCTGTACTGGCCCGAAACCTTATAGGCCTCTATTATCCCGCTTTTTATCATTCTTTTCATTGTGCTTTCAGAAATCTTCAAAAAATCCCGCGCCTCTTTTGGGGTATAAATTTGGTTGGGTTTAATCTCGTTTATCATATTTTTCCATATTAAACCCCTCAAGAAGGGGTGTCAAGGGGGGTCAGGGGGTATCAAAACATTGCAAAGCCAAGCTTTGCAAAGCCAAACCGCTCACACGGGCGTGTGAGCGGTTTATTTTTAAGATTAAGACGGGGTTCGATTATTTAGATTTTAGCTGAAGCAAGGGTTTTTGATTTCACCCCAAACTTGCTTTTTATCCAAACCCTTGATAATTCATATGCTCCAAAAAATACACCTGTGTAGAACAGATTTCCCAGCAGGGTATTTTTGAAAAATGGCAGGGCCAGCACATAGCATTGAATCAAACCTGAAAAAGTTTTGGCATACCATGGAGAAAAAGCAAAAACAGCAAAATTAGTAATAAGAAAAAATAAAACAGCAGATAGAATTGCGCTCCCACCTATCAAATACCAGCTCTTATGTTTTTTCAGCCAAAAACCTATAATAGTAAATAAAAGAAAACTTGCGTAGACAGCAATCATTAGCTTTGGCTCATAAAAACCAATGAATATATCTGAAATTGCCATAGCTCCAATCGGCAGAATAAGGGCTATTCTTTTAGAAAAATAAACTCCGCTAAACAAAGCAATAGCAGCTATTGGCGTAAAATTAGGAGCATGAGGAATAAGCCTTAAACTGATTCCGGCTAAAACAATAAACAAAACAACAATAATGCTTACAATTTTTCCTTTTTTAGAAATTTCCATAAATTTATTTTTTATTATTTAATATTAAAAAGATGACTTTTCAAATTTAAATTCAATTTTGTCTCCAAGCTCTATAATCATTTTGTCGGCAGATTCCATGGGCATTTCCCCGTTAACATAGTATAGCCAATATTTTCCATCCTGTCCATTTTCTTTATCTCCAATTGCTTCAATAAAGACACCCATGCCTTCGTAAGTTTTGGTTTTTAAATTCAGACCCAGCTCTTCTGCTTTGTTTTTCAGGGCGTCAAAAAC
This sequence comes from uncultured Candidatus Saccharibacteria bacterium, assembly GCA_964397155.1. Classification (GTDB taxonomy): domain Bacteria; phylum Patescibacteriota; class Minisyncoccia; order Minisyncoccales; family Staskawiczbacteraceae; genus XYD1-FULL-39-28. The sequence continues at coordinate 16,747 of CAYNHB010000001.1, read as the reverse complement.
TGTTGTGCCTTCGGCGAAATCAATCTGAAAAATTTCCGGCTCCCTGTCTCCATAATCAATGGCTAATGTTGCCTGTTTCTCTGCTGTTTCTAAAACAACATTATCAGTATCAGAATTATTATTAGACAAAGCCAGCCAGCTTCCAAAAATAACAATAACTATCAGCCCGATTATAATAATATAAGTATTTTTTGTCATATTTTTGCAGTTTTATTCCTTCTTATTAAAAGCAACAATAAAACTAAAAGGGTTATTATACTTAAAATATAAACTAAATCGCGCTGATTTTCAAATAGTTTTCCAAAACTTTCTGATAAAGAAGCCAACCAAAAATCAGATTTTTTTTCTGCAACTTTAATTTCCATAGGAATTTTTACTCCTGCGTTGGCGCTAAACTCTCTTTGAGACAATGGCTTTGAAACCACAGAAAGAGCTGTAACATAAACTCCCTCTTCCTTAAAATCAGCCAGAACAGATACCACCATTTTTTCTCCCGGATTTAAGGTAAAACTTGCAGGATCAACCTTTATCTCATCAAGAAAATCATCTGGATAAGCTTCAAAAAGCGCTACATTGCTTGAAGGATTTTCCACTGTTACAATTTTTTCTTCTGTTTTTCCAATAGCAAAATCAAAATCCAAAGAAGAAGGCGTAACTTTTAGAGCAGAGGCGTCAACAGTTGCTGCCAAAAAAAGCCCCAAAAATAATAAAATAATTTTATGTTTTAACCTCATTGTTGTGTTGTGGCCCAGAATGTCAGCCCTCCTTCCTGCTGACCAAATGCCCCGGAGTAATCATCCGGAACAGAAAGCCCAAGCTGTATGTCTAAAGAATCGTTTTTCAAAACAAAGGCAGAAAAATCATTCCAAATATTTCCATTGATTGAAATGTTCGATCTAAAAACATCAGCTCCGGCCACTTGGGCATTAACATTGATATTTTGAGAACCATCATTTGACAAGCTCAAAACTTTGCTTTTTGAACTGCCGGCTTTCATCTCGCCAAAGTTTACATCAGACGGGTTAACTGAAAAAGCTATGCTGTTTTGGTCGTCTTTTGGCAGAGGCTGGGTTCGGGCAATATTAACGCTTAATCCAACCTGATGGCCGCTTGGCGCCTCGCCTACCGTAAGGATAATTTTATTGCTTCTTATATACTCTTGCTTTTCTGCAAATATTTGATACAAGCCATCTACTAAAGAAGCAATACTAACAGAAGCCTCTCCTGAAGAATCTGTAATAAAATCAGAACCCCCGACATAAATTGCAGCTCCCGATAAATCCTGCCAAGATGAATTGTCAAAAAAACTGACGTGCAATAATGCTGTTGAGCCGTCATTATTCATTTCGAGCTTAATCGGCTTTAAGCCAAACTCCCCAAAATACCACAGCACTTCATCTCCCTGACTTAAGTTATAATCTGCAGCCCCAACAGGAGGAGACACAAAATCCACCAAATAAAGCCATCCTGCGCTGCCTGAAGCCGCATCGCTCCCTATAGCAGTAAGATATGGCCCGAATTGAGTTTCTTCAATATCATAATCAAAATCGCAAATAACTGCTGCATTTTTCACAACATCCATGGCAGTAGGGCCAGCCACACTCCCTTGGCAGATAACTTCGCTGCTTCCTTCAATGCGAAATGAAAAAACCTCTGTTGGCTGAACAATGTTCAAGGGGAAAAATTTCCCTTCTAAAGCAATTATTGCATAAGCTGTTTCTGTGGGGGTAAAAGAAGTTTCTTGATCTCCTAACTGATGATGAAAAAATCCGGCTTCATCTTGCAAAGATTCCAAATGATTCAAAGGATTTGAAGCTTCTTTAACCCACTCAGATGGATTCTGCCCCATTGCATAAATAGCTGAAATCGCCCAAGAGTCAGAAGCAGAATCTGAAACTAAGCTCCATTCTGAAGAATCATATTTAAAACCGCCGTCATCATTTTGCATTGTTTTCAAAAAATCAGAAGCTTTTTCAATTACAGGGTCAAAAGCAGAAACGCCAGCTGAAATTAGAGCCATAATTGAGGCTGATGTCATATTAGAGTCAGATTCAGCCGACGGAGACCACCCCCAGCCCCCATCTGGGTTCTGTTCAGAAATAATATAATTTTTTGCTCCCTCAACAATAGGATTTAAAGAAGGTTCTCCAGCTGAAATTAGAGCCAGAAGCCCGAAGATATCATCATTTAATAAGCTTGAGTCGCCTAACTGCGAGCCATCCCAAAAGCTTTCCAACTTTGCCACATAATCGCTTCCTCCAAAAGTTCTTGGGTCTTCATTCATGGCAGTAATGGCTAAAATAGCAGAGCTGTAATCATTAGTGTTGTTGCCGGTAATATTTTTGAGATGCTCTGAAGGTATATTGCCTTGTCCGGCTGAAGCCAAAGCCATGGTTATCCAGGCGTTTTGTGGCTTTGCTGATATATAATCTACTGCTTTCTGATTTTCAGCGCCTATTACCTTTATGGTGCCTATTATTCCTGCCAAAAGCAGGACAGACAAAATAATTTTCTTATTTAAAAACACAAATCCCACCTTCAAGTGGGAGACAATAGATTCGCAAAAACGCGGTTCATATTGCCCTTTGCTCGAAGGGATTTTAATGATAATGGTGTTCTGGCTTTACAGTTGCGGCACAGCCCCGGAATTTTCCGCCAAAGCGGAATCACCGGTGTTTCCCATTTATTTATGCACTTTATCTTTTTTTTAAAAAGCTGTCAATAGCTTTTGGCCTCATAACACTCTTATCCTGTTTTTAAGCATGTTTAGGCCTCCTACTTCTAAAAATTTGGTAATGTTTCTCAAAGATAAATTTTCCTTGCCACCAGGGTTTAAATGAAATTGGCAAAAAGAAACAAATTCCTTAGGGCGGTAAATCTCTAATTCAACAACGTCTTTGCCGGCAAGTTTTAAGTCATTAGTTACAATTGAAGCAATCTCGCCTGGATATTTCATGGTTATCCGCTTCTCATCTTCTAAAAGATTTTTGCAGATTAAAAGGTTTGAAAGCTCAACTACGCTATTCATAGCAACTTGGCTAAAAATATTTTTCAGCTTAAGCTTTTCAGCTACAATAATTTCCATCTCTTTTTGCAAAGCTTTAAGAATCTCTGGATTCTGATACACTAGCGCGATGTAAAAAAAGTTCAATTTCATAAAATTATTAACCAGCTTGTCAAAATTCTCGGGCTTTTCATAAAAAGAAATCATTTCTTCTTTGGTTTCAAACCATTCTTTCATAGATTCTTCTTTTATGCGGTCAAAAAGATTTTTTAGCGTAGGGTTTTGAGTTCGAGAAAGCTCGTCTATAACAATTTCAGGATTAATCCCTTGTTTTTTGCCCAACATTAAAATGGGCTTGGATATACCGGTATTCCAAGTGAAAAAAATAAGCCAGTGGTGAATTTTAAGGTCGTTTAACTCTTTCTCTGACATATCTTTTGTGGCTCTGACCGATTCTTCTATCTCAAATACTTTTTTATTATCATAAACGCCATAAGCTCCAAAAATAGGCCTGTATTTAGTTTTAACTTCATATTTTTGGCGGTACTCATCGCTTTCATACCTTGTGCCTTGTAAAAGCCTGATGTTAAATGGTTCAATAAAATCAAATCCCATATCAAAAGCAGATATAAGAGTATTATATTGGCTCTTGGCGCTCTCGCCAGGCAATCCTATCATCATTTCTGTTACTGTTTCAAGGTTCTTTTTATGATAATAATCAATTTGTTGCTTTATACTGCTCATTTTTATAGCTCCTCGGCCAATATTCTCAAGAACCTTGGGGTCTGCTGATTGTATGGCAATTAACCCTCTGTTGTTCTTTCCTAAAAGTTCAGATATTTCTATGTTTCTTTCTGGCGTATTCTTTGACTGCCAGACAGTTACATTCATGGGAAATCCCTTTTTATCCATTACTTCCCTCACCTTTTTGGCAATTTCCACATCTCTTGGAAAAATCCCGAAATTGCTGTCGCAGAATATCCAAGTAGGCTGACCTGCTGATTTTTCAGCTATATATTCAATTTCTTTAAAAACCTGGCCAAGAGGCCTTATTCTCATTCTTGAAAGCATAGCTCCCCAAGCGCAATAAACACAACGGAATGGACAACCTCTGTTGGTTTCTAAAAGGGGAATTATATTAGAGTCAGCTAAAAATTCATCCAGCCATCCTGTAAGATATGGGCTGGGCTGGTTTATTTCCATACCCCTTTCATCCAAGGGCTCGGGAGTATAAAAAAACTCTCCATTAATAATAGTAGCAGAACCCATAGGATGCGGTTTGGCAGATCCTTTCAGAATTTCATCTACAATTCTGGCAAAAGACTCCTCTCCTTCGTTTACTACGCAGTAATCAAGGTTTGGGTGATTAGTAAAAAACTTTTTAAGGTCTTCTGGGCCGGTCCTGATGTTCGGCCCGCCCATTGCTGTTAAGATTTTGGGGTTCAGGCGCTTGGCCATATCCAAAAAAAGGAAATCAAGCCTTTCATTCCAACTGTAATGGCTCAAAGCCAAAATATCAGGAGGGTTTTCAACTAGAGCTTTTTCAAGAACATCCGGGTATTTAAAAAGCTTAATGTTAACATCTTCTCCAAACTTTTCTTTTAGAAAAGCTGCAACATACCCTATATTTAAGGGCACTACATAATTTGTTTTAATAGTATTATATACGAGGTCAGCAAGATATATATTTAAAGCCATGTTAAAGATTTTTTACAATTACCTTATTTTTAAGCGTACTGGCGCCTCCTATTTCTAAAAACTTGGCGATATTTTCTAAAGATAAATTTTCCTTTCCGTCCGGGCACAGGTGCGCCCTGCAAAGTTCAACAAACTCCTGGGGCCGATAAATTTCTAATTCAACAGTATCTTTATCGGCGAATTTTGCATCATCAATCGCAACTGAAACAACTTGGCCTGGATATTTTACAGTTATTTGCCTTTCGCCTTCCAAAAAATTTTTGCAGACAAAAAGGTCTGAAAGCTCAGCCACTCCTTTTATAATAGTCAGATCAAAAACATTGTTTTCTTTAAGTTTTTCAACAACAATAGCTTCCATTTCTTTTTTTAAAGCATTGAGAACTTCAGGGTTCTGAAAAGCCCATGCCACATAAAAAAGGTTTAATTTTACAAAACCCTTGACTAAATTGCTAAAATTTTCAGGCCGTTCGTAAAAAGAAATCATTTCTTCTTTAGTTTTGAACCATTCTTCCATAGATTGTTTTTTAAAACGGTCAAAAAAATCTTTTAACACAGGGTTTTGGGTTTGAGAGAGCTCTTTTATAACGGTTTCAGGGTTAATTCCTTGTTTTTTGCCCAGCATCAAAATGGGTTTGAAAACACCATAATTCCAAGTAAGGAAAATAAGCCAGTGGTGAATTTTAAGATTATTCATTTCTTGTTCTGGCATATCTTTTGTGGCCCTGACCGACTCTTCTATTTCAAATACTTTTTTATTATCATATGTGCCGTAAGCGCCGAAAATCGGCCTGTATTTGGTTTTAACTCCATATTTTTGGCGATACTCATCGCTTTCATACCTTGTGCCCTGTAAAAGCATAATATTAAGTGGGGCAATATAATCAAATCCCATATCAAAAGCAGCTGCCAAAGTATTGCAGTGGCTGTCTTTGCTCTCGCCGGGCAATCCTACCAAAATATCCGTTCCCAGTTTAAGGTTTTTTTTGTGGTAATAATCTACTTCTTCTTTTATGCTGCTCATTTTTATGTTTCCCCGGCCGATAATATCAAGAACCTTGGGGTCTGCTGACTGTATGGCAATTAATACCCTGTTATTTTTCCCTAAAAGTTCGCCAATTTTTATGTTTCTTGCCGGCGTGTTTTTTGACTGCCAAATAATCACATCTTTAGGGTACCCTTTTTTATCCATTACTTCCCGCACCTTTTTTGCAATTTCCAAATCTCTGGGTAAAATCCCAAAATTACTATCGCAGAATATCCAAGTGGGCTGACTTGCTGATTTTTCAGCTATATACTCAATTTCTTTTAAAACCTGCTCAAGGGGCCTTGTTCTTATTTTAGGGAGCATCCCTCCCCAAGCGCAATAAGCGCACCTAAAAGGACACCCCCTGTTAGTTTCCAAAAGAATGTTTATATCAGGGTCAGCCAAAAACTCATCCAACAATCCTGTAAGATAAGGGCTGGGGTGGTTTATTTCCATGCTTTTTGCATCAAAGGGTTCAGCAGCCAAAGACAAAGGATCGGGATTGGGGCGCCCTGCTAAAATTTCACCAATAAGTTTGGAAAAAGGCTCCGGGCCGTCGTTGGTTATATAATAATCAAGATTGGTGTGACTGGCAAAAAATTTTTTAAGGCTGTCTGGATCAGTTCTGATGTTCGGCCCACCCATAACTGTTAATGTCTTCGAGTTTAATCGTTTAACCATATCCAGAAAAAGAAGGCTTAACCTGGCATTCCAGTTGTAATAGCTCAAAGCCAAAATATCAGGAGGGTTTTCAACTAGAGCTTTTTCAAGAACATCCGGATATTTAAAAAGCTTAATGTTAACATCTTCTCTAAACCTCTCTTTTAGAAAAGCTGCAACATATCCTATGTTCAAGGGTACAAAAAAGTTTGTCTTATTGGTTTTGTATACTAAATCAGCAAAATATATGTTTATAGCCATGCGTTAAAATCTCGTATAACTAGGTTATCCCAAGATAAATATTTAGTAAAAGTTTCAGAAAGCTTTTTGTCTTTTAAAAGCTCTTTGGCTGTATTGTAATGCTTTTCAGATTCAGAATAATTCTCTTTCTTCTTGTGAATATATCCAACAACTAAATGCAAAACAACGTGTTCTGGTATCGCCAATAAAAGGGGCTGAAAAAACTCTAAGAGGCGGTCTCGCCCTTCAGCAGTTTCAAGAGAAGGATTTTTAAGAAAATTCATTTCAATATTGGCATCATATATAATTTTCTGAAGCTGATCATAATTCCATTGATCTGATTTTAAATAGTCACATCTCCTATTATCAAACTTATCTAAATTGTCTTCGGAAAAAACTAGTAAATTGTCTCTCTTTGCCTCATTAAACATCGGCGTTCCAGGATACGGTAAAACTGTAACAAATTGGTTTGAGTTAGCTTTTAATTCGCGGGCGAAAGCAAAAGTTTCATTAATCTGATCCAATGTTTCATTTGGAAAGCCTACCATCCAGCAAAGATGGAGATGAACACCATGAGATTTTATCATTTTTACTACTCCTCTTACCATATCAAGGTTTAAGTTCTTGTTAATGCGTTTTTGTATTTCAGGAGAACCTGACTCAATAGCTAGAGTAAATGTCTTCATATTAGCTTTAACTAATAAGCTTACTATTTCTTCGTCTAAATGCTTGACTGAAAAGTTTTGAATCTCTAATTTTAACGGCAATTTCATATCTATTATTCTATTCAATAAATCCTTGATCCAGTCTTTAGAAAAAGAAAGATTATCATCTACAAAACGCAAAGTTTTTACACCCTTGTATCTTTTTTTTATCTCTAATATCTCTTTTATTAAATTATCAACTGGCTTATAGCGAATCCTTGGCCCGCAAAAAAGGAAGCTGGTACAATAATAACAACGATACGGGCATCCTCTGCTCCCTTCAATTGGCAGTGTGCTTTCCCCGCTCTTCTCAAAATATTTTTCTATATTTATATAATCCCAAGCCGGAACTGGCAAATTAGCTAGATCAATAAAGCTGTTCTTTCCTTCGATAATATTAATTTCTCCTTTTTCATTTTTTGCCGCATATGACCCATGAGGAAATTTTTTATCAAACTCAGGATCTTGATGATTATTATATTTATTAATAATATGCAAAAAAGTAGCTTCTCCTTCCCCTATTATCGCGTTATCAATATCGTGTTTTGCTAAACATCTATCAGGAAAAAGCGTAGGATATCCGCCACCGATAATTATTTTTGCCTCAGGATGAAATTTTCTTGATAATTTTACAATATCATCAACCCACTTTACATTAAAAACAAACATTATTGATATAGATAAAACATCATAATCGTTGTTTTTAATAGTTTTCTCTAACAATCCGGGGAAAACAGACGGATCTACCGGGGTTCCGGGTTTAGTATAAGCCTCTAGGTTTAAATCTACGGCTTTTATTTTATAATCATAAGTTTTGTATCTTTCTATAAAAGCGCACAATGCCGGTAAAGCCAAAGAAGGGTCCGGCCTAAACGGGTTTTTGGTTCTAAAACTATCGCTGTCTTCGGAGTCAGGATGAGAACACAGAGGAAGTTTTACAAGAAAAATTGATTTGTATTCTTTTTTCATAATCCCTTGAATTTCTTAAGAATTGTTTTTGCGATTTCTTTATTGGGAGAAAATAAATAAGACCATAAATATGTCTTATAATTCGCATCCGGGTATTCTTTAATTTGTGAAGCAAATTTAAAATTTATATTATCATACTTTGAGATAAAAGAAAAAAAACTATCCATCACAGATAAATAATAAGGGCTGGTCATTGTCGGCGAATGAGTGAAAATATGAAATAAAGGCGCCTTTTGCCTGTAATACTCTAAAAAACAAGCCTTAAACCAAGAAAAACCAAAATTAGGAACACTCTCTGGGGCAATAGATCTTCCGTATATCACTTGGGCAGCAGGAACAATCAAAATAGGCAAGTCCCCTTTTTTTTGATAATCTCCTGCATCGGGGTGATAGGGCATGCAAATCCTGGGCAATCTTGACCAATCCAAATAAGCTAATTTTTTGTTTGCTAAGGCTGAACAATCGTGGCTAAATCCATTTTCCACCAGCGCCTTTATAGTATCATCGTTTACAGAGCCGCGGCCGGCAACAAAAACTTTTGATTCAACGCCTAATCTATTTTTAAGATACTCCTTGCCTATTTTTATCATCTCAAACTGCTCTGAATAAGGGTGGTCTGACAAGGCGCTGGAAAACGAAGACTGACGGCAATGTTCTTTAAGATATTGGTCTCCTACAAACCATTCAAACCCGGGCTTGCTGAATTTTTCCCAGCCTGGGTGGACATGCAATCCTATCTCATGGTAAGTATTTTTTGGAAAAAAATCAACAACTTCTGGGCAAACAGTAAAGGTTATCTTGGCCTTGTATTTGCCTGCTAATTCAATTAAATTTTTAACCCCGCTTTTAACGCCCTGCCGGCCTTTTTTATCAAAAACTATTTTTTTGCCGGAGGTAAAACCAAATTCTGTATGACAAACAACAATTATATCCATTGATTTAAGAATTCTTAATTTTATTCAGCATCCATGATGAGCTTTGCACTTTCTCTCCCCCGACTCCATCTACCACCCTTATATTCAATTCTTCGCAAACCCCTGTTTCGGGAATATTGCCATGGTGCCTATCCCCGCCGTTTGCAAAAAAAAGCTCGCAACCGGGGTGCATTTTTGCAATTATTTTTAAGCTCTTGCAAACAGAACTGTCACTGTCAACAGATAAAAAAACTTCATCAACATATTTTATGGCTTTTATTATTTCTATTCTTTCTTTTGCTGGCATAAAAATAGCGCCGCCTTTTAATTCCACCTGCTCGTCGTTGTTCATAATTACAACTAAGACATCTCCTATCTCCTTAGCTCCTTTAAATAAATTTATGTGGCCTACGTGCACAGGGTTCCAATAACCGGATGTTATCACTATTTTTTTTCTTGCTTTTTGCATATTTAATTTGTATCATAAAATATTATGGAAAGCAATTCAAAATTTTTATTATGGGGGCTTTGCCTTTTGGTGTTTATGCCGATAGTTCTTCTCCCCCCAACATTCCAGCCAGCTACATGGAGCCGGACGATTTTATTCAGGACAATTTTAACCGTTTTGGCTTGTTTTCTGCTTTATAAATTTTTCTATAAAAAAGAGTTTTCTTTTTCTGTTCCTAAGTGGGAATTTTCTAAATATCTATCCTTTCTGGCCTTGTCGGCTTTTTTTGCGGTTATAATCCTGTCTGTTATATTTTCACAGGATATAAATTTCAGCATCTTCGGCTCTCCCTCAAGAGGCGGAGGCGCGCTTAATTTATTGTTTTTCTTTGTTTTTACTGTTGCCTTAGCTCTTTTCACCAATGAAAACATCTGGCAAAAATTGTTTAGTTCGCTGTTTTTAGTAGGAATTTTATGTTCTTTGCTGGCTATTGTCCAGTATTTTAATATCTTAAAAAATGTTTTTATTTCTTTTGAAAGCGGGGGCACGCCTTCTTTTTTGGGCAACGCTACTTTTCTGGCAATTTATACAATTTTTCTGGTTTTTTTATCTTTTACCTTGTTTGTCAAGGAAAAAATCAAAAAGAAAAAAATAATTTACGGCCTTCTTTTTCTGCTTTTTATTTTTACTATTTTGATCACCGGCTCCCGCGCCACTTACCTTGGTCTTTTAGCCGGGTTTTTCTTTTTCTTCTTTTTTTATCCTAAAAAATTTAAATCTCTCAAAACAATCAGCGCTTCCATACTCTTGCTGGCTTTTCTGGCTGTTTTGCTTTTTAACTTTTTTCCTCAAATTACAGAGAAAAATACTTTACTAAAATTAACTGCCCAAAGGCTGTCTGTTAAAGGGGTGCTTTCCGATTTAGCCGGAACCCGCTTTTCAGCATGGAAAATCACTCTCAAGGCAATAAAAGAAAAACCTATCTTGGGCTGGGGCCCTGAAAATTTTTATATGGGCTTTGAAAAATACTACGACCCCACAATTAAAGATGTCAAAAATCTGTGGTGGGACAGGCCCCACAATGCGTTTTTGGAAATATGGGTCAATTCAGGCATATTAGCCCTTTTGTTTTATGTTTCTTTTTGGATATTGCTTTTGTGGCAACTCCAGAAATTTAAAAGGCAGACTGGCGACAGCCCGAATACTTACCTGGCTCACGGGCTTCAAACTATGTTTGTTGCGTACCTTGTGGCGCTTTTCTTTAATTTTGACGATTTTTCAACTTATCTTATTTCCTTCTTTTTTATCGGCTGCTCCTTTTACCTGCTCTCCTTGCCAGCTGAAAAAATAGTCATTTTGCCGCCTAAAACAAATGCCGGAAAAAACAAGTTTGTTTATATTCCTCTTTTAATTTTTTTAATCTTTTTTATCTGGTTTTGGAACATAAAGCCCTTATACCTCAACAATAATATTGTTTATGCCGACAATCTGATCAGCGCCAGAAAATGCCAAAAAGCCCTGGATATAATGGGCAAAACTTGGCCAAATTCAGGAATTTTAAAATCTTACGCAGGATTAAAATATTTTGACTCTATTAAAAAATGCATTTCAGCATTTCCGGAAAAACAGGAAGAATATGCTTTGTCTGGAGTTAATGCCTTAAAGCCAGCATCTGTTATCCAGCCCAGATACACCAGAACATGGATTGCCCTGGGAGCATTCACAAATGTTTTGGCGGCGCAAAAAGAAGATGCCAAAAGCAAGAAAGAGCTTACTTCCGAGGCAGTGGGCTATCTTAATAAAGCTCTGGAATCAAGCCCAAAACGGCAGGAAATTTTAATAGAAATGGAAAAAAGCCATTTATTGGCCGAGGATTACCAGGCAATGAAGCAAACAGCAAATGACTGCATAAAAATAGACGACAGCAACGGCTACTGCTATTGGTACTTGGGCGTAGCTGAAGTGTTTTTAGGAGACCAGGAAAACGGCAAAAAACATGTTGAGGAGGCAAAACAAAAAACTGATACCTCTTATCCTTATATACAGCTCGGGGTTGCTTATATAAGCCAAAAAAATTACAAAGACGCCGCCGACGCCTATTATATGGCAACTGTTTTTAATGACGTCAATAATGCCGGCTACCGCGCTGTTTTAGCTTATTTATACAGGCAAATAGGAGAATATAGCAAAGCCGCCAAAGAGGCTATTAAAGTTTTTGAGTTACAGCCGGAAAATAAAGAGGTGCCAGAATTTTTAAAACAACTGCTTGGGTTGAGCCCTAATGACCCGACTCTTCATTCTTCCCTAGCTTTTGTGTATAACCAAATAGGAGAAACCGAAAAAGCCAGGCAAGAATATTTAATAACCAAGTCGCTTTATGAGCAAGCAGTGGCAAGATACCCAAATGAAGGCGCCTACCATTTTAGTTTGGCTGGCGTTTGCAAAGAATTAGGTGAATACGAAAAGGCCTATTACGAAGCTGTGCTTGCAGAAAAATTAGATCCGAGCATCCATACCCATGTAGCAAACTTTATAAGCTCTTTGGGTCAGGATTACGCGGAAAAATATATTAAAAACTATTCAGAATGAACATCCAACAACTTTTCAAATCAAAAATAAGGGAAGTTCCGGACTGGCCAAAGCCAGGGGTTAATTTTAAAGACATAACCCCTTTGCTGGAAGACAAAGAAATTTTTTCTATAATGATTGATGAATTGTGCCACCCCTATGAAGCACAAGATATAGACAAAATAATCGGCATTGATGCCCGCGGATTTTTGCTGGCTTCTGCCATGGCATACAAATTAAAAACAGGCATTGCCATTGTGCGCAAAAAAGGCAAACTGCCTTCAAAAACAGTTTCAAGGGATTATGCTTTAGAATACGGGTCAAACACAATTGAAATGCATCAAGATTCAATTTTGCCGGGTGAAAAAGTTTTGCTGGTTGATGATGTTTTAGCTACAGGAGGTACAATGAAAGCAGCTGTTGATTTAGTAAAGGAGTTAAAAGGCAAATTAATTGGAGTTGAATTTTTAATTGAATTAGTTTTTTTAAAAGGCAAAGAACAATTAAAAGAGCAAAATATAAATTCTTTAATAAAATATGAAAGCTGATATAGGAATAATTGGCGGTTCAGGGCTTTATGATATGGAGGATTTGAAAAATGTAAAAGACTTGGAGGTTAACACGCGATATGGCCAGCCAAGCTCTGCTTTAAAAATTGGAGAATTAAAAGGTAAAAAAATTGCTTTTTTGGCAAGGCACGGCAAGCGCCATACCATTCCGCCCACTCAAGTGAATTTCAGGGCAAATATTTTAGCCCTAAAAGAGCTTGGAGTAAAACATATTATTGCCAGCACTGCTTGCGGCAGTTTAAAAAAAGAAATTGAAAGGGGCGACCTTGTTATACTCGACCAGTTTATTGATTTTACAAGGCACAGAAAAATAACTTATTATGAGGAGTTTGCCGGAGGATCTGAAAACGCAAAACATACTGCCATGCCAGAACCTTTTTCAAACGAGTTAAGACAAATTTTAATTGAAAGCGCAAAAAATTTGAATCTTAAATTCCACCCAAATGGCACGGTAATCACAATAGAAGGCCCACGCTTTTCTACAAAAGCAGAGTCAAAAATGTTTCGCATTTGGGGGGCTGATGTAATTAATATGTCTGTAGCCCCAGAGTGTATTCTGGCAAACGAAGCAGGAATAGAGTATTCTGCAATAGCAATGTCAACTGACTATGACAGCTGGCTGGAAGAAGAAAGCGCTGTTACTTGGAAAGAAGTTTTTGAAATATTCGGCAAAAACGTAGGTAATGTTAAAAAATTGATACTTGAAACTCTCCCCAAAATAAGCTAAAAACGCCCCGCTGCGGGGCGTTTTTAGCTTCCTGCGAATGGCCCAGACAGTGCTTGGGCCATTCAACTTACTTTGTGTAAAACACGCTTTGGCCTATTTTGCCAATCTGCTTAATTTTGCCTTCTGCCTCCAGGTCATCTAAATATCTTGTTGCTGAAGATTGAGAAATGCCCAGCAGTTTTTGGACATCGCTGTTGCAAATTTTGTCTTTACTGCCAAAAAGAGCCATAATCTTGCTTTGCGCCTCTTTTTTCTTTGCCTGTACTTCTTCATTGTATTTCTCCAGCCCACCCTCTTCTTTTCTTTTAGACAAATACCAAACCCACAAAACCAAACCAGCAACCATCAAAACTAATAAAATTAAAACAAAATATAAATACTCCATAATTTTTTGTTTTTTATTTGCTTGCTAATGGTTAGACATGCGTATGTGAATAACTCTTGATTGACATCCATTTTTGTGTTATATTGAAATTGAGCATAAGTCCTTTATGGATTGTTCTAGATGTTCCCATCCATCGGTTGGCAATAGTCTAGACATCACAAATCTATAGGGCAGCTCCCCCGTAAGGGGATTTTTTTATAGAAACTGCTCATCAAACAATACCTTTTCCTTAAAAACATCTAACCATTCATTGTTCTTTCTTTCATATTTTTGAAAAATCCCCCAACAAAACATATCTGCTGCTTGCAATCCGCAATTTTCATGAGAAAGTTTGTGGTATATATCCAGTGGAATGTTTGGCGATAATCTGGTTTCTAGCTCCCGCCTGATATAAGAATTAAATTCTTCAATCTCGGGTTTGCTCATTGATTTATCAATAATTAGTTCTACTCTATCTCCTCCATTTTTTTCAAACGGAATTTTATTTAAAACCTGACGAGATATATAATTATAAACTCGCGACTTATTTTTACTTAATCTTTCGTAAACCCTTTTTTTATTAAGAGTAATGGCATAAACTCCAAATTTGATATTTTTTACTTTTCCAAAAAAGTATTTTTTGATTGCAATAGTGGTTCTCGTCCCTTTTAATTCACAAACTATTCTTTTTCGCTTTCTTGGACTGTTCAATTTTCTTCGCAAAACAATTTTTACTGCTTTTATAAGCTTTCTATTTGCTTCACGAGAACTCAAGGCTAAAATAGTTACCGTAAAAAATTTAGACGGCTTTTTATTTACAAAATCAAATCCTAAATCCCCGCTTTCATCTAAATATAAATACCACATTTTAAAATTATTACTTTAGCTTACCGAGTTTCAGAATTCATATTATTAAATTCTACCAAAAACCCGCCTAAAATTAAAGGCAGACGGCTCAAAATTTTTATGTCGCTCGCTTTTTTTGGTGCTCGCCTTAATACCGCTTTTTGCCGTACGGCAAAAAGCGGTACTCTGCCCTGACTCCAATCTACTCCAAAAAAAAGAGCTGCTGGCTCTCTTGGTGATTGCTATTAATTTTTAGGGAATGAATAGCCCAGACAGTGCTTGGGCCATTCGTGGCAAGGGCTATTGGTTCAAAACTATCAGAAAAACAAAAAACCGCCCAAAAAGGCGGTTTTTTGTTTTATTCCCTTCAGCTCATCCACAAGTTGAGCAAGGGTTTCGTTTCAGAATTATTAGTGGACTGTCCAGGTTTCAGAAGACAAAGACTGTAGCAAGTAACCGTTTATCCAGTCATTGGTGCTAAGCGTCCTTGAAGCTTGGTGAGCAACTGCTGAACCGTCAGACCAGATAAAGTTAGAACCGTAAGCTGTGCCAGTGGCAGCAGCTCCCAGCTTCATTATCGCGGTCGGCGAATCATCATTGTTGATGTAGCCAATGAAGTCAACAGATGTGCTTCCAAAATCTATATCTGCTGAATCTGTGGTAAATCCTATGGAAACACTATCCGTTCCTGTCCCGGTATCAGCGTTTAACCTGAATTCCTGAGGAACACCTTGAATAGTGTAAGTAACAGAACCACCTGCTGGAATTGTGTCTTCTGTATCACCATCCCAAGTTACAATAATCTGGCTGTTGCCTTCAGTAATTCCAGTTGAACCTTCAACGTCTCTGGCAAGGTCTTCGTCTTGAATTGTTACTTTATCTGATATGTTGGTTCCGTTCTTGAAAAGCTGCAATGACTCTATTTCACATTCATCATCTGTTCCAGAATCAGACCAGTTAACAGCAAGCTTAAACTGTTTTAAGTAAACATCTCCTTGAGCAGGAGCTGTTACTTTAAAACTATACAAGTCATAAGTTCCGCCGTTAGAAAGGGCAGAGCTGTTGTCTAGCTCAACCTTTGAAATGGTTGGAACTGTTCTGTACACATAAGTGCTGTTTGCGGCTCTTGCTGTTTCATCAGGTGTTTGCACTGCTCCTTGTGAATCCATGTACTTTGTGTAAGTCAAGGAAGGAGCGATTCTCAATCCAGAGCTTCCAGCTGTAGCAGATAGCGCCGGGCTTATTACCGCGCTAACAACCACAGTTACAGAAGTGCTGGCAGGTACTTCAAGCGACAAACCGTCAAACTTGTAGTATCCATTTGAGTTCCAGCTTCTGGTTGCCAAAACTGTGCCGTCTGTTTTCTTCAACACAAGTGAAGAAATGGCATCTTCAGCATTATCGCTTGCAGGACTGACATCAGGGTCAATTCTGATTTCCTGGATTGTGTACTTCTCATAAGAAGAAGTAAATTTCCAGCGTCCAATTTCAACTGTCTGGCCTCCTGCAACAATCTGGTTTGTAGGAGTGCTTGCAAATGCAGTTGCAAAAGCCCCTGAAGTAAAGGCAATGTTCTGCCCCTGCACATCAGTTGGAGTATTGGTTGTTCCAGCTGTTGTTGCTGTTGCAGAGCCGGCTGTTGTTCCAGACACATACACGCCTGCATATCCTGTGCCGGCTGCAGAAGAATTAAAGTCTGCATAAACCATTACATCAATGGTTTCTCCAGCTCCCAACACATAGTTAATTGACCATGAGTTAGTGGTGGCAATTGTCGGCTTGATTGTTGTGGTGTTGTTTGCATACACAACATATAAGTTGCTTCCATATGAGCTTACCACATCATTTGGGTTCACCTCAATGGTGTCTACATTAATTGCCTCTGTTGTATTGGCAGTTAAAGTGAAGTGCGCAACTTTCTGAGCGGTCAAAGGAGCCACAACTGACTGGGCTGTGAAAGAAGGATACTGAGACAATGTCAAACCTCCTGTTGCCACAGTCAAAGTGTTGCC